>DASWTP010000018.1:0-39435 GCA_036402075.1 Chryseosolibacter sp.
TGTTTTTGACGTTGTTCGTTCAAATTTTTTGATACGTATCGTTCGAGGAGCACGAAGCAGTGGCACTTGTATTATTGATAACCATAGTGTTACCGTTAATTGTTGCCGGCCGTGTGGTGCCTGAGCTACCTGTAAATGTAGTGATCAACATTCCGTTGCTATAAGCGTAGGTGCCTGCTCCAAGCTTGAAATTATCGGAGGTGCGAAATACTTCGAATGTTCCGTCCGACTTAAACGTAATGGTCGTGCACCAGGCGAATGTGCCGCATACTTTTACCCCGTTGTCAGTTGCCACATCGCAGTCGTAGCTTTCGCTCTGCGTAAGCTTCCACGTGCCGGTGAGGTTTGGTCCTTTTTCGTCTGACTTGTCGCAGGAGAAAAGAAGGCAGAAGGAGAGCAAAAGTGTGGTAGCCGAGATGCGGTTAGTCTTCATCATATATTAAAAATTGGTTTTCATTATTACTATTGTTTCGTTGCGCGGCCTCCACACTTTCGATCTCGATTCAAATATTTTGAAGTATAGAAAAACGGCTACTACCAGGTAAGGTACAAACCTGGATGACGCATCTCCCTGAAATGCCTTGATCCGGAACGAACAGAACCAAAAGCATACGCGATCGAAATATTAATGCCATACTCCACGCCCGAATGGTTCTTGAACGATTGGCGAAAAGCTGCCTGCCCGAGTTCAGGATGCATTCGCATTTCTCTTTCTGAACGCTTGAATTATCATCATGATCACACCCGTTGACATTATGATCACAAGGGGAACAATACCAACCAGATAATACATAAGCGTCAACGTCTCAAGGTCGTACACCTCATTCTGGTAATAAAATTCGCCAAGAGCGTTGCTTATCCCGCTTTCGATCACCCCATACCAGCAGATAAGGGTGATGAGCGAGAAAGAAACAAAATGAACATACCACCTCCATTTCCGCCAGAAGATGAATGAAACGCTTAACGGAAGCAGAAAATAAATTAAGATAAATAAGCCTATAACAATCATCGTTTTGAATACTTAATAACCTGACCTTTAATGTCACTTGTTTTAGTCCATTCCGGAACCGTGCTCATGGTATTCGTTGAGTCACTATAATCATACTCTGTTATGGTCATGGATGCCGATGTGAGATTCCCATTCAGTATTCGCGCCACGTTGCCAAGCACCCGTTTCCACTGATTTTGCTGCGCGCCTCTGCTCACGGCAAGGGGAATCCCGAGAACTAACGTCATGTCGGTATTCGTTCTGGTGGTATTGTTGATTGTATACGTTAGGGTCTGTGTCTTCTCGTCATAGAATGCCCCAAAGTAAATCCACCCAGCATCCGTATGGCCTTCAAGGGTTGCAAACTTGGCAACAAATCCTGTTGCATTTGCGGCCACGTCCTGAACCACTACGGAACCGTTGTCAGGCCCGTAGATGTCAATGTCTACGTGGTCGTTAACCGAGACCACGCCATCACCATCCATGTCCACCAATTGATACGTTGCCAACTTGTTATCGTTCACACTTCCCGGGTCTGAGGTAAATAATCCCTTTAAACGTTCAAAGTCTTCTTTTGATACGTTTGAGAATTCAGCCGTATAAACCTGGTTTTGGACATCACTTCCCACGTCACCACTCTCTAGCCCAATAACTTTACAATCTTTGCAATCGGCTTCGCTTGCTTTCTTTGGCTTCTTAGGATCGCCCTCTTCAGCTTCCATGCCAGTTGGATCGATGAGGTTGAGTGGATTATTATGAACGTAGTGATAAGGTGTCCAGCCAGGATATTGCTCTGTCAGCGGATCAACGCTCAACCACACACTTGTGCGGGCATCATAGTACCTGGCGCCATAGTAGTACAGTCCAGTTTCTTCGTCCAATTCCTTTCCGTTAAAGAGATATGGCGTTCGGTCTGTGTTTGCATGTTCTTCCACAAAGGTTTCTCCGAATGCAAAATATTCGAGGTGTTGGTAGACCTCTCCTGACGCATCGGTTACATAGCTGGTGCTGCCCAGGTGATCAGGATGATAGAAGTAACGGAAAGCCTCGCTCACATTTCCACTTCCATTGACCTGGCCAGGTGGTACTTTTCCGCTTTTGCCAGCGGTTAATATCTGACCATCTGCTCCCAAGAATTTCAAATTCTTTACAATGCCATCGAATACACGCTGACCTTTGGCCGCATAGTCTACTTTCCCGTTTCCGGCAGTGAGAGGACCTTTCCCATTATTGTCCCAGCCACCGCCAATCTTGCTTACGATCCGCTGGCCTTCAATGTAGTAGTGCTTGGTGTACCCTCCACTTTTTAATACCACATAAGGATTCACATACACCGTGTAGTTACCCATCTGTCCGCTTCCGGCCTTCCATTCGCCATTTACAAAAACACGCTGCCCTGTGCTCTGCCCTTTAATCACGCGAGTCCCTGAAGCATCGTAGATGTAGTGGAATTGTGCGCCATTGTCATAGACTGCACGAATTCGATTTTCTTCATCCCACATGAGCTTTCTGCGCTGTCCGCTGATGTCATCTGTCCAGCCAATCTGATTTCCATTCGCATCGTAAGAGAACGTCTGTTCTCCGATGTGAACCGGTGCGTGGGGCTGCGTTTCTCCATACGAGTATGAGAGGTTGTAAGACGTTTTCTTCTGCACATTTCCTTTCTTGTCGTGGTGCTGATTTTTATGTAGGATGCTGCCCACGCTATTATAATCCATACTCAAGGTGTAGGAATGCTCGTCATTCGCCCCCTTGTAATGTCCTTGGGCTGAAGTCAGCCGATAAAGATCATCGTATTCAAAGGCATATTGACTTGAACCTCCCATCAAATTGGCCGATGGCACCGGAGCTTTGTTTTCAAGACTAAGGATGTTGTCGACTTTGTCATACCCATAGGCGTTGTCCATGAATAAGCGGTTGGTAGCCGTTTTTGCCGTGAGGGTTTTGAGTCGTCTGCGATCTGGCTCGTAGTTATACGTTGTTTTGGTTCCATTGCCATACGCAAGAAACACACGCTGACCAAACTTGTCATAGCCTAGCTGGTTAACATAGTTGTACGTGGAATTTTTCTTCTTTCCGTTCATACTTCGTAGTAATCCTCCCGCATTGTAGGCGTAGGTCACTTTCTCACCGTCCGGATAAGTCATCGATGTAATTCGATTCCATGTGTCATAGCTCCATTCAGTCGTGTACGTTTGCTCGCCATGCTGCGGAATGACAATAGTGCGGGTCGTCTTAAGAACTTCGCCTAAGGGGCCATAGAAAAACTCTTGCGCTCCTGCAGCATCTTCCTGCAACACGATTCTTCCGGTACGGTTATCGGACGCCCCCGCTTCGCCATACGTATACTTCACGTTGTTTTCAGTATTGTCCGGATAGATGATTTCGGATACTCGTTCAAAATCGTAGGTGTATCTAATCGCCCCACCTGTGGACGCCAGGTTAGCCGTCACAAGCTCCGTCAAGTTGCCTGCCAGGTCATAACGATATAATGTGGTTCCCGAATCCGGATGACGTCTTTCAATCCGTCTACCGAAGTTATCGTATACCGAATAGGTTGTGTGACCAAGGTCATCAGTCGCTTCAACCTGCTCACTCATTTCGTTATATTTAAATGAGGTCCAAATCGCTTTATCTGTTGTGAAATGCTTGATCGATGTCACTTTGCCCTTTATATCCGTAAACTGTTGGGTTTGCTTGCCGTTAGCATCAACCGACAGCGTGCTGAATTGCTTTTTGTTGAACCTGTCTTCTGCGAAACCATACGTAGATGTGGTTATCGATTTGTCTGGCATCGTAACTGTAAGCGTTCTATTCAGAACGTCATACGTTGTAGTTGTCGGATCAATTGAATCCAGATCGCGCACAAACTGACTGATGGATGATGTCGGAGCCGTGACCGGGTAATAAGCTTTTACCGTTCGCCCAAATGCATCAAAGAAAACGCGACCGCTTACCGCCATTAACTCTGTATCTGCCTTCCCGTCACCCGTAAATACCGCGATGTCTTTTTTCGTTTGTAAGACTCGGCCCAACCCATCAACAAAAATTGCCGTGTGCAGATCGTTCTTTGGATTTGCAGGATCGAAATTTTTTGTCATTGCCCATGGAATTGAGTCTTTCGGGAAATACTCGAACCTGATTGTCTTATTACCGCCTGCTTTTTCATAAGGACCTGTAACACTGATAACCCTGCCAGCATTGTCAATTTCAAAACTGATTTCGTTCCCGTTAAGATCTTTCGTCAGTAGCTTCTGGCCAAATCGCAGATCGTAAGTAGCTTCCGAACTATAGCCATAACTGTTGCTGACTTTCGTAGGATACGTGTGGGTTGGAGCATCATATTCATATTGGAAGGTGAGTCGCTGACCCTTTGAATTGGCGGGACGGCTGATTTTGATCAGCGAACCAAACGCGTCATATTCCATGTCGTGATCTGAGGTTTCGCTTTCTGAAAGGTGCTGCCTTATTCGGGTTACGTTTCCTGTTGCCTCGTTGATAAACGCCTCCCGCTTTCTATAGGACCGGCCTGCTCCGTTGACGATGATGGACTTTGGAATGCCGCGGATATTAGAGCTTTCCACATAGTGGTAGGCTATTGTTGCGCTGACATCGTCTTCCGGACCTTCCTCGCCTTCATCGATAAATTTAATGATGTTGCCAATAGAATCGTACGTATTCGTTGTCTTGGTCTGTTTCCCGGCCTCGGATCCTCCCTCGTAGAAGCGTTGCATCGTGCTTTTCAACGCTGGAAATTTCGATCCCTGCCTGTAGTCTTTCAGTTCAAAGGCAAGTTCCTTTTCAACATACTTCGCACCTTTTCCATCCAATAGGACATCTGAGATCAACAGACCCTTCACAAAGTAATTTTCGTTCTTAAAGGTCTGGATTGCCTGCGTGTAGACGGGTTTGCCCGCTTTCGCGTAATCATGTGAATTCGTAACAACTTTGCTGAAGCCAAAAAAGTCACGTTCATGCCGGTCATACAAACCACCCTCGTAGGCAAACGTTGTCATTGTGGTGTCGACCAGCTTGTTTGAAGGGTCGTCATTGAACCCATCAAACATTTTTACCTGTGACAATACCCATTGACTGTTCGGCATCTCATAGGTATTTCCAACCTGCTTGTAATCCATGGCAAAAGAAGCTCCCAAAGGGCGTTTCACTTCCTTCAGCAAGTTTGTTCGCGCGATCGTTGACTCCATTACGGTAAGGTTATTGTCTGCCGTTGAGCGGACCACATCCGGGAAGCCATCGCCATTCATATCTGTGATCTTCATCAACTCGCGGCTCATGCCGTTTCCGCCACTCACACTTGGCGACACCGTCCACTTAATACCCAGCCACGAGAAACCAACTGTGAACGCTGCATTTGCCGACTCACTTGCTGTTGCGCTCTCACTGATTGATGTTGCACCGTTCCAATTCAACGGACCTTTGAAGCCACTACCGGTGTTGATGTATACCTGGAGCGGACTTCCCTTCGTAATCTTATCAACCAGCCCGTCACCGTTGATGTCGGCCAGTATTTCGTTGGCATGATTGTCGGACCGGGCCAGGCTGATCCCTGCCGAGATACTGTTCTGACCAATATTGAAACCGAGGCCTCCGCCACCAGTCTCAGTCTTGCTGCCACCCTGCTGGATCTGTCCAAATCCCCAAGGCTCGGCAGTTTCGAAGCCGTAGCCAAGGTTCAGCTCAACTTTCCCACCCGATAGGTTCACTCGGTCGGGGAGACCGTCACCGTTCACGTCCATCCAGGAATACTCGGCATTGTTATTACCCGTTGTGGCACCGACACTTAAGGAAACACTTCCTGAAGTTGACGCTGCATCTCCGCCTTCCGTTTTCTTCTCGCTCTTTTTGATACCATCTCTGAATTTCGGCATTGTCATCGGGAATGAACCTGAGACGGTATAGCCGTCAGTAGTGGCGTGCGTCTTCTGAACCTCACCACGACTTGGGATGACCAAATCTGAAAGACCACCGAGCGCGTTGGTATATTGGATGATTCGCTCCGTAACGATATCCGGATAGCGGTCTCCGTTCATGTCCATGAAGTCTGTCATGGCATACGAGTCCGCATCGGACTTGCTCTTGGCTGCACTTAGAATTAAGGAACCTCCGTACGTATACGCATTACCCCGACTCTTATTTACTTTGTCAAGGGCCGTAGCACCCGTGTTGCCCTGAAGACCTCCCTGCGCGATCTGCACCACACTCAGGTCATCGTCACCCAAACGCGAGCTGCTCATGATGTCTCCAAGCAAGTAAGCATATTGATCACCGCTGGTCCACTTGCGGTCAGCTCCCGAAGCGATCAGCGGGAAGAATCGGTCTTTCTTCGCATCGTAATTTGAACCGGAGCTCTCGAGCCCTTCACCATCCATGTCGCTGGTGTTGATTTCACCCTGTTGCCGGGCAGCATCGCTGATCTTGAGCTTAGTGCGGTCAATAGGCTGAAGTTCCCACCCATTGTTTCCATTCCATCCAAAATGTCCCCATCCGCGATACAGCGTTCCATAGATTACGTCTTCACGCTTATCGTTCTGGTCGTTTTTATTGTGTGGAATCACGGTGAAAACCCCCGCCTCGAGTGTATCAACTTCATCCTTTATGGTGACTTCAGCCTGCGCGTCAATGATGTTCAGCGCCAGCACATGGTTGCTGCTGTGATATTCAACAAACACCGTATCATCATGCACTACGGGTACAGCCAGCGCGGTATCAAGCATAACTTGTCCGTTGACGATCGGCAACGTAACGATTGCAAGAAGAGTATCCGTTTTCTTTACTGAGAAAGTAACATCCCCATCCAGCAAGCCAAACGGATCCGGCTGCAGATCGAGGATAGGATAGAAGTCAAGTGTGTCACGCTGACCAACAGAATCAAGCTTTATGGTGTAGCCTGGTGTTACGCGAAGCGTATTCACAAACAGTGAATAGTGAGGAACAGCATATACTTCGATCGGAGCTTCCTTCAAATCAATTCCGCCCGCTGTAACTGATTCATACGAGAGGTGCGGTTGCCAGGTGAACGATGTCCAGTCAATGTTTGTTGACGTAACAACTTTAAACAGGTAGCGTTCTTCGTCCGTTACCGGGAGGATTATGTCGGGGAAAGTTGAGGCTTTTTCATGCCACGCATATTTTCGCTGCCACACGGTGTCAATGATGTCTTCACTCTCGAGTCCAGCTTTCAGGATCATCATGTGGACGTTGTCCGTTGTGCGCGGCTTATAGAAGGACCCTGATACTTTGATGGTGCCGTCAAGCGGTGTTGTTACCCACTGCTCAGACGCCAGCAAGTAGTCATCTTTCGAAGAGAATTTGTACACAGGCTTTCGGTTCGCATCTTTTTGCGACAGTGGCTTGTTCAGATATTCGATGATGGGCTCCCACTGCACAGAGTCATAAAGCCCGTTGTCTTTTGAACCCACCCGGAAGAATAGCAAATCGCCTTTCTTAACTCCGGTTGCGGTAAGGGGCTGCATCAAGTGTTGTCCATAGTCATCGCCAGCCACATCCTGCGACCACAATTCCGTATCTTTTAATTGCACAGCCAGGCGCACGCCATCCGGAGTTGTCTCGCTGCGTGCCGGGTCTGAGCTTGGCAACAGTTTTACCGGGGCGGTGATGCGAATGTCTCCGTCATAGGGAGCACGCCACATCCGCACAATGTCGAGCAAAGGATTTTGTGCCATGGCTTCCTGGCGTTCAAGCTCCAGGGCATTGCGATCGATCAGGTCATTTGACATTGCCAGTGACGAATAAATCACGTTTGGTGTGCCTGCACTCTCCGGGGTGAATGTGATGTTGCCTGTCTCGCGGTTCAGGTGATTGAAATATACCCGTCCATTCTTAATGATGTCGGGGAGTTGATCTCCATTAACATCTGCTACGTACGTTGTGGTTTTTGACGTAGTGCGGCTGTGGCTGTAACCTACAAAGAGTCCGAATTGGGCTTCGCCACCGAAGCTGGTCGTCTTACTTTTCTCGAAGAAGAATGCATCGATGCCTGAAATGTCCTTAATGGGACCAAACTCTTCTTTGCCGGTTTGCTTCAGCAAGTTCGGGCGGTAATGAAGGCCACCTTTATTGAAGACTTTGTCGGGCAAACCATCACCGTTCATGTCCATCATGGTGAGCAAGCCTTCCGTGTCGGATTTTGAGTATCCGCCAGAGATACCGGCTGACGCGGCTTTTGCAAAAACGTTGAATCCAAGTCCGACAGAAACTGTGAGGCCGATGTTCAAGTCCTTTGACTTCGTGCCGCTGAGTGCCGTAGCTTCGTCCCGGAAGCCGGACACATCGGATTTAAATCCACCATTGATATCGTCCGGTGGTACATTCCAATTTACCCCGGTTTGCTTCAATGGCTTGAAGGAATCTTTCGCAACGTCATTGAAGTACTTGAATTCATGGTAATTGAATTCCTCTCCAGCCGCGTCAAACTCCGTGATCCGGGTGAGTAGCGACTTATAAAATTGGCCTGGTGCGTAGGTGAGTTCATAGTGTCGCACCTTTTCTGTTTTGTTAAACTTGACTTCAATTTTCTTCAGCAGGTCACCTGTTACTTGTTTAAAGCCCAGATTACCGCTGATCGTTTTGTCATCGCGCACATTGGTTCGCGTGAAGATGACCTCGTAAGGTCCATCGCTTCCATTTACACCCGTATAGGTGATGCGGCTCAGGTAGATCTGCCACCCATCAACGGTTCCTTGAGTCACGCCTTTGTCGGGAACTTTGGAGTAGTAATATTTCACCGTATTGCCATTGAGATCGCGTATCTCGCGGAGTGGCCAGTAGGCAATGTTCCTGGGCTTTTGAGGTTTGTTGTTCTCGTTGTCTGTCAGTACGGAACCAGCATCGAAGCCCGTTCCGGTTCCATCGGCACCGTAGAAGTAACGCGTACCGTTTTTGTCGATCACTTCCCACCAATAATTCCAGGGCTTGTCTCCATGACGCTTGATCTGGTTGAAAGCGCCTTCAACCCGTGGGAAGAATCGCTTACCTGGCGCATATCGATTCTGGAGCTCACCCCGATGCGCTACGGGAGTCAGCTGTTCACCGTTAAGGCTATACGTTTCTGTTTCTTTGATTGGATCATATCGCGGCACGCCCCAGCGGGTATCGATGCTGATGGCTGGAGTCGACAAGTTCCACCCGAGGCCAATCCAGCCGTTTCCGCCACCGCTGTTGTAAGAAATTGCCAGCTGCGGCTGCAAGCCATTTCTGCCAGCAGGGACGCTGATCGGGTACGAGAGCGCAGCGCTACCGGTGTTATTTGCCTGCGGTGGGTTGATAAGGTTGATGCCAGCGGTTGGGTTTGCCGCCTTGATGCCCTTCATCGAAGTCGAGTTATAGGCTTCCACTTCAGGTGATTCCGGCACCTTGATGATACCGTTGATCATATCTGTGAAATGCGTGGTTTTTGCAATCACCAACCCGCGCTCCAGCATCACCGTATCCGTTGGTAACGCGATCCAATGGTGAGCCTGCTCATCAAAGTAATACGTTCTGATATCCTTCTCCGTATAGCCATCAGGAATCTGGGTGGCGTCAAAAGGAATCGTAACGAACATTTCCTGCTTGAACGTTGACCCGTGGGGTAAGAATCTGAAACCTGCATGCTTGCCTGTAACATTCACCATTCCCGCATCGAGAGCCGGAATGTCTACCGCACGCAGAGTGGTAATGGACAACATGCTGTTGGCAGAAAGCGATTGCTCACCGCTTAAAATAGAAGCACCTTCCAGCGTGATGGAGTGCTCCTTGCCGGCAGCAAACAGCTTTTCCGTGCGGTAAGTATAACTGTCTAACGAGTACTCAAGGTCAGCCGTGACAGGCGTCTCGAACGTCAGGAGCAGGCACTTGGACGAACCATCTGCCGTGATCATTTCCGCTTCGACAGAACATGAGCTTTCGGCATCCGCGAAATCTATCACACTTTCAAACTCTCCATTGAAGATGCGTGCTTCTTTCCCGGCAATCCTAATGGTGACACCCTGGGCTTCGCCCTGAACAAAACCCTTCACGTAAGCTTTACCGAAGTAATAATTCAGCGTTGGCTGATTAAAAACAACTGTTGGCGTCTGCTGTTGTGCCACTTGTTCCTCTGCAATTTCGAGGCGAAGGTTGCGAACCTGGTAACTGTGCGCAGCATTTTCGGGCACGGTAAAACGGATCACGTTGTCACCTTTGCGCAGCCAGGAGGCGTTGATACGTTCGCGCTGGGTGGCCCATCCTCTGCGCTTTTTTACCAGGTATCCGCCAACAGAAAGTTGGTCGTTGATACTTCTCGAAACTCCGGTGTGGTCTTGCACCCCTTCGAGGTCATATACGAGCCAAACTGATTCATGGCGGTCAATTGTTTCATCGATCCGCACATGGAAGATATTATCGGCCGGATTATCGTACTCGAGATCAGGTGTAGTACCAATCAGACCGGTTGCGTTTGATGACGTGAACTCGCGGACAGCACCTTTACTTTTGCCGGGCGTAGCTGTTGCTGTCGCGCGGGAGAAAAATGGGTTAACTACTAATACGAGCGCCAGTGCGAAACTGCAAAAGCAAGTTTGTTTCATAGGAGGGTTTAGAACTAGTGCGTTACTATTTTTAAGAATTTATTGTACAACGACTTTTCGCGTCTCAATGCCTGCTGGCGTTTGAATCACCACCAGGTAGAGTCCCGGGTTCTTGGCGATGTACGTGAACTGATATTCGGAATTGCCCGTACCGTTCGAGCGTTCCAGGAGTAAGCCGCTGGAGGTCATTACCTGCACGGCAACCGCTGCGGGGCGCTCGAGGGAGATGCCTACACTAAACGTGTCTTCGGCACGGACAAGGGTTGGGAAGACTGCGAGTCGTTGCTCAGAGGCTCCGGTAATCGCGATGTCATCGGTAAACACGCAACCATCGCTTTCCTTGGTCACGTAAACTTTGTACACCGCAGGCTCGGTAACCGTGATTGACTTCGCTGCTGAGCTGAAACCAAAGCTGTTCTCCCAACGGTAGGTAACGGGAACGTTTGTCGGCACCTGGGAGCTTACATTAAGCACAATGGGCTCGGCAACTGAATATTTTTGGTCTGGTCCCAAAGTGATGGTAAGGGCATCAGGCATGGTGAGCTTAAACTTGCGTTCAAGCGTTTCGTTAGCACCATCTTTGAGCGTTAGCACGTAGTCACCTTTGCCAAGCTCGGCATGTTCGATCATAAGTGTTGACTGCTTCCACTCACGTGAGATAGCGGCCTCATTGCTTTTCATGGTGTAACGAAACGGTGCTTTCCCTGCGATCACTTCGATACGTACTCTACCGGCAGTCTCGTTGGTGCAGGAAGGGTCATTGAGTTTCCTTACAACGGCCAGCAAGCTCCGTTTACGAACGAACCGAAGGCATCTTTGCCGGATCCGTCCGCGTCCCACTTAATGTCTTTGAACAGAATTTTGCCGTTCTCCACGCGATCAGCGGTAATATATTCGAGGTTGTCTATGCTGAAATTGCCCGTGCCACTGCGATCGACCACGAGCCAATAGCCGAGGGGATCGGGAAGTTTTGCAGCATCCATGTAGAGGTTTACCGCCTGTTTATTAGCGGTTGTTCCAGTTGCCGTGACCATCCATTTACGCTGGACGAACAAGACAATGCTGTCACGGCCCTGGCCCGGCTTCAGGCTTAGTGGCAACCCATTGTCGCCCCACAGAATAAAATCCTGATCATTAATCGAGGACGAATTCTCCTGGTTTGATTTTGCCAGCGTGCCGATGGACATCTTCAGCAGTCCGCTATCATACGCGCTGCCCGATTGTTTCTGGTAGAGCTTGAAGAAATCATCGCGTCCAATGCCCGCCATGTGTTTGCCATAGCCAGCGTTCTGCTCAACGTGCCACAATAATTTAGTGGCGGAACTCACCGCATTACCTTCTTTGAGGCCTGTTCCGTATTTAATCGCCAGGTACGTTTCATGTTGCACCCGCTCGAGAAACGATAAGGCGCGATTAAAAACAATGAGCTCTGCGATCGTACCTTGGAACGGCTTGTACGTTGTGGAGCCGGAGTTGCCAAGGGATACAAAAGCATCCGCTGACGTTACCGTGGTCTTATCCCAATTTTGCACTACGGTGTTCATCACCGCCATCTGTTCATGTTTTCCATAAACATCGGTGATGGCGTCTGGTCCGAGTGCTCTGCGGGTGGTGACAAAGATTGGGCGTGAGATCGCCTGGCGTGTGCCCCACACACCCCGCTCAACTGTATCGATTGAGTTGAATACCGCAAACACGCTTAGCTCGGCTGTACCTTCAAAACTTACCGGAAGCTTCAGGTGATCGTCAATTCCATCAAATACCACAGCCTTGTTATAATTGATCGAAAGGTATTCTGTGGGGAGTGTGGTGGTCGCCAGGGGAGTTGCGTGATTCTTGAAAAATCCAACATCAGTCCATTTGCCTGACGCGAGGTCGCTCTGGTCAGCACGAAGCCAGACCTTTGGTCCCATGAGGCTATCATAGTTCTGCGCGTGCGCAGCAAGACCAATAAGTAAAAAAAGCGCAGTAGAGACTTTCTTCATAGAGAGGGTTTAGCGGAAACATAAGTTCACCTAGCCAGTGAACCGGCCGTAAACATTGCCATTTATTGTGTAGGAATCAAAGATTGCCGGTAGGCTTGACGTTGTGAAGATGTAGGATCGGACCGTGATTATGATGGATTTGAACGGTCCGTTTTCATTTAAGATGGGCTAAATAGTCCTTTTTCGTAGCCTTGACGGTAACCAGTAGTAAAAGTCAGGCATCGGTAAACGTATGGCCGCTTCGATGAGCAGCCTGATGTGACTGTGAGTAGCTAAACTGGTGTGTTTTTGGGCCATAATGGCGAGCATGTAAGAATAAGCAGCAAAATCAGGAAAGTGGAGGGACTCGTGACGACTCCAAGGTCGTCAAAACAAGTTGCTAACCCGCATTAACTACTTTTGTACAGGAGACGGCTGAGCCGAAGTTGTGGGCCCTTGCACTTGAAGCGTTCCATCCTTGGCAATTTTCATCCGATCAATAAAGACAACGCGTTCGTCACCGGTAGCCGTTGTCCGGGCATGATAGACGCAAAACATTTGGCCACCCGATGTAAATACAATGCTGTTGTGCCCCGTTCCTGTCACAACGCCACCGCTATCGGTGTTTTTCTGCAACACCGGATTATTAGCAGCTTTCATAAATGGGCCGAGCGGACTTTCTGAAGTTGCATATCCTACTGCATAATTCTTTCCTCCGAAGTAGTTAGCGGAATACATCATATAGTAAGTGTTTTTGTGCTTAAAGATGAAAGACCCTTCCGTCCATCTTCGATTCACTTCTTTTGACGTCACCGAACGACTTTCCCATTCAGCCTGCTTGTCATCCATCTTTACAGGAGGACGAAGCAGAAGCACAGGCTCGCCTTTCACGCCACTGAAGTCAGGTGCCAGCTCAACGCCATACACCCAGCTTTCTTCAATTGCATCAAACCATCCCTTTTGTCTTGCCCAGGTTGCCACTTCACTTTCTACCGGGTGCTTGTAGCAAGCCCGGGAGTAGTACAGGTAGATTTTTCCCGAACGATCGAACAGTACATTGGCGTCAATGATCGGATAACCTGGATCAAAAACAGGGCGGGCCATAAGGTCGATAAAGGGCCCGGTCGGACGATCAGCAACAGCAACTCCAATACGAAAATTCTCCAGTTCTTTTGTAGGATTCTGTTTCCATTGGGCGCTATAAAACATGTAGAACTTGCCCTGGTGATTGTAGACTTCGGGAGCCCAATACGCCCCGTCCCAGGCAGCCGTGGAATCACTCCAACTGTTAGCGTTATTGGCTTTGTAAACCTGGCCTTCAAAATTCCAGTTCACCAGGTCAGTCGATGAATAAGCTGCGAATCCGTTTCTCGCTCCGCCACCGGTTCCATACATATAGTATTTACCGTTATCCTGCAGCACATACGGATCTCCGAATTTCACGGGTAAGGGGTTCTGATAAGAAGCAGGCTGCGCGAACGAACCTGGTCCGTAAATGGCAACTAACAATACAATTGACGCTGCCGAAATCCTTAATGCTTTCTTCACGTTGAAGTCCTTTCTTTCGACAAAGATAACCGAGGCGGCAGGAATTCCAGATTTCTTTAAAATCATTTTCATGTGCTCAATTGCTCGTTGAGCGGGTTGGGCGGACCGAGCTTAACTGCCAAGGGCGTGCAGACAGTACACTATTGCCCTGAAAAGAAGAAGCCAGGGGTACCACCCGCTGGCTTGCATTCATCATTCCTAAGGCGTTGATCGTTATCCTACTGTTCCTATTAAACCTATAATTTGATTTAACAGCTGCGCAATTGCGACTAACGATCCTACTCCATCAAGCAGGCCTGTAACAGCGCACAGCAGATTACCAAGCAGATTTCCGGAGCCAGTTGCTGCATCAATGTTAAGCGTTACCTGGTCAAGATGGATCTGAAGACCGAGCAGGTCAAGATCCAGCGGACCGAGCTGCAGGAACAAGACATCGCACGATCCTACGGCAGCGGCAGCAGCGTCTGATGTGGATGTAGACGCATTGGCATTGCGAGGAGGCGTATCAACCTGCATCATAATTTGTTGGCCTGAAAGGTTAGTGACCGCTTCAGGAAGTCCAGTACCTGCTATATTATTTAAAGTGCCGACAGCATACAGTATGTCGTTTTGCACCTTGAATTCTGTAATTCGATAATCACCAGTAAACGCTATACCATTGATTGTACCAGTTACCGGTGTAGCGATATACTTGTTATCTTTCTTACGGGCATTCTCATTTTGCCTTTCTTCTGCTTGCGCAGCCATTTGCGTTTCGTTGTCAGCGATGACATCATCTTCGGAGCAACGGGTAAATACAACAAGCGTTGCAGCTACCATGCAGGTAGCTATTATAAATTTCTTCATACATTACTGATTTTAATTTTCGTTCTGATTATTGAAAATAGTTTGCCTTAACATGTTCGTCACATCGTTAAACAGCATGGCAGGAAAAGCCTTGCAATTCGCTACCTCCTTAGGAACATGCACGTGCACGAAAAACACCCTTCCGATGCTAGGCGGTTGAACTGAATAATCCGGTCAAATGACATGCACAACCTGTGAGATGGAAAGTATTTTTTAGCGAAGCAGACAACTAACTTTAACTTTTCACCGGGGAAAAAACTTGTGGAGCGAGTAGCTATTACCGTGGAGCCACCGTTTGAAAAGCAACTGGACATAATGGCCTTCAGGTACGCAATTTGCCCTCCGGATTGTCGCATTCACACTGCACTGCTCCCGAGTTCGTTGCCTAATTTTGTGTCAGGAATAAAAAAGCGATATGAAAGTAATTGCAGCCATGAACATGACCCTTGACGGATTCTGTGATCATACCCTGGGTGTTGTAAGTGACGAGCTTCACCGGCACTATACTAATGTATTGGAGAGCGCGGGCGTGGCCCTCTATGGACGAACCACCTACCAGTTGATGGAATACTGGCCAACAGTATTGAAGAATCCAACGGGCAATCAGTCGGACTACGATTTTGCGGTGGCGATTGACAAGGTTCCCAAAGTTGTGTTTTCGAATACGTTAAAAGACGTTCACTGGCATTCGGCCAGGCTAGCTACCCGAAGCCTTAGGGATGAAGTTACTTCGCTTAAACAACAAGCAACCAAAGACATTTATGCGTGCAGTCCAAGCCTGATTGTTCAGCTAACTCAACTCAGGATGATCGATGAATACCAGATCTGCGTGCACCCGGTGATAGCCGGAAGCGGTTTACCGCTATTTAGAGATATCAAGGAGAAGGTGATGCTGAAACTCAATAAGACAAAAGCTTTTCAGTCGGGAGCGTTGGTGCAGTATTATGCGGTTATACAATAGCGTTTATTTTTCGCGTGACTGTGGCTTGAACATGAGGGAGTCGTTCGAGTCGACTCTGCTATAACAATTTATTGGCACATAAAGGCAAAATGTAAGTTTAAGATTTTCCCCACCTGATTTGCGTCTCACATGGAGTAGTCAAAAAGGAGTAAAAGCTCTCTTAAAACGCTCAAAATCGATACCCGTACCGTTGCGGTCGGAGGCTCGGTCCATGTAAGCTATACCGGGTAATTCAATTTGTAGGCGTTTAGTATAAGGTTAGTTTTGTGATATAGTGGATTAGTCATGGCCTGAGGGAAGAGGGGATGTGAGCTGGAGAGGTACCAGAATTAATCTATACCTAACCACATTTATGCTAAAAAACCTCTCCTGCATCGGGCTGATATGCCTTTTATCATTGCCGTGCGCTGCTCAAAAAGTAACGGCACACCTGCAGGATACAACGCACGTCTCCGACAGCCTCAAAGCGAAATCACAGCAGTTACTCCAGGAAAAGCAACAAATTGAACATAAAGTCTTAAAGAATCGTGCTGAAGTAAACGCATTGATTTCGGAGGCGAATGCCGTTAATAAGAACCTCACGGATACCAAAGCTCTCCAGAAACGAATATACTCGGAAAAGCACATCAAGCTGATCCAGGATTCGATCGCGGCTGCCACACATGTGCCGGTAGAACAATTAAAAAAGCTCCACGGCCTCAGCAAGAAAGAAGTCTCAGGCGATCAGCTTCTGGATGCCGTGAATGAAAAATTTCCGCACCTGCCTGAAAGTTACAGCCCGGAGCACCTCGAAGACCTGGAGAAATTACAGACCGGTGAAAACCTGAGTGCTATCCCTGAACTTTCAGACATTTCCAACCTTAAGATTCCCGATGCAGAAGCCTTGCAACTGGCTGCGCTCCGTGGAAATCTGATTGATTCCAAATACCTAAAGGTGATCGACAGCATGCGAAGCGTCACGCTGCAAAAAGAAAAACTGAAGCTTTCCGAAGAAGAAATAACCTCGAAATCAAAGGTTGCTCTAATAAAACAGAAGCCGAATCTCATGCAACGCAGCTATTTTGAAGGCGTGCTGGGTATACTGACCGGGAAAGAATTTACGATCTATCAGGCCTCACCTGCCTTAGGCTTTCACTTTAAAGATTACTTCTCGTTAGGCCTCGGGCCAACGCTTCAACTCGTAGCAGGTGATGATAAAAAGATCTATGCGAAGGCGGGTCTGCGGACGTTCACCAAGATCGAATTTTTGAAAAGGCAGGTCTACGTGCAGGCGGAGGATGCGATGAATCCGTACAGCGGAAAGGCCGAAACACTTAAGCTCAATCAGCACAACGTGTATGTGGGTGGTGGATTTCTCCTGTCAATGAAATCAAAGGTCACCCTGAACTTCAACCTCATGTATCAAGTCAACGAAAATAAGTTAACAACCAGCGAGTTGTCCCCGTTGGTGTTCAGGCTAGGTATAAGTACGATTAAAATTGAAAAATAATTTACTATGAAGCGTTCATGGTCGTCTGGTATTGCCATTGTGTTGTTCACAATGACATTCATTCCCTGCCTGGCGCAGACCGCGGGAGATAATGCCCCATCCTCTGCACTCTATTTTGACCTCAACATAGCCGATAAAAAGGTTCACGATATTTCTACTGAGTCGCTGAGTATCCAGTATTATGATGCTTCGGGAATTTCAAAGGAACTTCCCTGCACGTTGTACAACTGGAAGCAGGAAAAAATTGCCGAATTCGCGATGACTAAGAACTTTGGCCTAAACCAGTATAATATAAAATTCAGCGATGTCTATAGTAAATGGGAGAAGAACTCAACGTATTCACTTGTTGCAAAGAGCGAGACCGGAAGCCGTTACGAATTCTTTTTCCGGTTATCGGAGACGCCCAAGCAGGAGATCACCGCCAGCATAATTGTCAATCCGAAGTTTCTTGATTGCGAGAAGTTGAGCGGTAACCTGGTGTCCTTCTACGGTGATATTAATGGCGGAAAAGCCCCTTATGAAGTTACCTGGTTTGTGCTGAACAATCATCGGACCAAGTTCTTGTATCAGCCCCGGACTCATAAAATCAAGGGTGATGGAGTCACCTCGACAGTAGAGGTTGATCAAAATCCAAATTACTATGTCATCATGTACGTGAAGGATGCGTGTGGAAGCGAAAGTCACCAGGTTACTCAACTGGTCTGCGAGAAAGGGGAGAAAAAAGTCAACACTATTTTCTTTGAGAACGTTGGGGAGCAGCTCCGAAACTTGAAAGGAAAATGAGAAAGAATCTTTTTCAATTTATCCACGTAATGGTCACGTTGAGTCTGGCCGTCTATGTCTTCGTCCTTTCTCCAAAGGAGAAGAAAGCGTATATCGATAACCAGCGATTATTCGATCGTTTCGCAGGCAAGGCCATCTTACAAGAGAAGCTTGAAACACTCGCACGCAGCCAGCGAAGCCAACTCGATTCTGTTGCCGCTCTGGCAACCGGGACGAATGCCGCAACGTATGAAAGTGTTCATCAACAGATGTCCGAAAATTTCGCAATCAACTACCAGCAGGTCAGCACACGCTACACGGCTGACATCTGGAAAGAACTGAATAAGCTGATTTCAGAATACGGAAAACAGAACGGCTACGACTTCATCTTTGGAGCCACCGGTGACGGAAGCCTAATGTATGCCAATGAGGTGAAGGACCTGACTGAAGAGGTGATCAACTATGTTAACGAGCGTCATGCAAAAAATTAAACTATTGTTCTTTGCGGGGATTGCACTGGTGGCAGCATCGTGCTCAAGCTCATTGGACCGCGATGAGTTCATCGCTTGGGTAACAGATTATGAGCACGGCTTACACGTGAAGCAGGAACATGAACCATATATTTTTGACCTGCAGTTCCAGCCTGCGGATTTTGTTCGCCTTCAGCGGCAAGACAATACGACCCATGCAGACCTGAAGGCTATGCAGTATTACACGCTCAAGATCGGCACGAACGGTCATGGAGGTTTTTTAAGCACCGGGGTTTCCAGCCACATCGAAAAACAACAGAAGCTGTATTATTTCTCGTATCTGTTCCAGGACAATATCAAACTTCATGAGGAGAACGGAGATGTTCTTCCGTGTGTGCTTTATCATTTTGAAAAAGGACTGAACAAAGAGTCAACTTTCGTACTTGGTTTTGAAAATCCGTTGCCATTATCCAAATCCGCGAGCCTGGTGCTGGAGTCGGAAGAGTTTGGTTCGTTTCCAGTGAAAATCAAGATATCAAAAGACAATATCCCATCGCTAAAGACCCATGATGAAAATAATTTATAAGAAGCGAAGAGTCATTGCGTTTTTCTTCCTCATATGCATTTTGCTGCAAGTTTTGCCAGTACCCCTGGCGTTGGCATTAACTTCGGGTCCGAGCCAGCCGGAAGCCCAGTCCTTTCAGCCTGCCGGTGCGAGTGACATGGTGGACCTGTTCACGGGAGATTTCTCATACAACATTCCCCTGTTTGAATTGCCGGGGCCGAATGGCGGTTATCCATTTAACATTTCATATCAATCCGGAGTTTCAATGGATCAGGAAGCGAGTTGGGTTGGCCTTGGCTGGAGTTTGAACCCCGGAGCTATCAATCGCCAAATGCGTGGCCTGCCTGACGAGTTTAAAGGTGACGCTGTTTACACAAAAACGGCAATTGATCCGAGTGTGACGATCGGCTTAGGCGCTGGTGTTGGCATCGAGCTGTTTGGTGCCGACAAGGGACCTTCTCTCAAGGTTGGCCTTAGTGTGAATCAGAATAACTATAGGGGATTTGGTTATAGCATTGATGGCTCTCTCGGTTTTGAAAAAGCTGCGCAGTCTGGAAATACGGGTGGCATTGCACTCAGCTTAAGTCTCGACTCTCGGGCGGGTCTCAACGCGGATGCGTCACTCAACCTTTCTGGTAAGGCAGGTGGCCTGGGGTTACGATCTGGTTACAATCAGCAAAGTGGATTGCAAAACATTTCAGTCACGTATGAATCAAACAAAAACATAAAGCTGAAGTACAAGGATGCAAAAGGCAAAAACCATTCGCTGAGCGCGAGTAAAACGTTCGGTGCAGCAATAAGCCTTGCAAGCCCCACATACACTCCGCAGGTAAGTATGCCTATGAACAATATCAATATCTCCGCTCGCTTTGAGCCAGGGGGATCATGGTGGGGATTGTTTCCAAATGCGTACGTTACCGGATTTTATAATGAGCAATGGCTGAAAGACAACAAGAAGCGTGTGCGATCAAATGCTTTTGGTTACCTGAATTACCAAAAGTCGACCAGTGCAAAAGATCTGCTTGATTTCAATCGTGAAAAAGACGGAATCATCAGCAAGGAAACTCCGAACCTGGGTATTCCATCATTGACATACGATATTTATTCGGTGACCGGGCAGGGCATAGGAACCATGTATCGCCCGATCCGGAATGATGTTGGAATTATTCACGATCCGGAAACCGAATCCACTTCCAATGCGGGAGATGTAGGTGTGGATGCCGGCCCTGCAGCATCTCACCTTGGCGTGAACGTAAGCTTCAATCACTCCCGATCGCTCTCAGGGCGGTGGACGGAGAATAACGAACAGACCAGTGCTTCCGCTTTCCGCCAAAAGACTTTGGACAATACATTCGAGCCGTGGTATTTTAAAGCGCATGGCGAACAAAGCGCAGAGAGCAAGAAGTTTATCAGTAGCGTTGGTGGTGACAAAGCCGTTCGTGTGAAACTCGATGGTGCCAACGCGAGCCCGAGAGCTACAACTCAATTTGATTCCAGGACCTTCAGTGCGGCTGCGCAAGGTGTTATTACCGATGAACGAAAGTCCCGCAGCCAGATGATTCAGCCTTTCACGCGCGAACAGCTGATGTCGGCTTCCGGTGAAATGCTTTCGGTATTTAAGATCCAATACATCGATAAAAATGGGGCGATAACATCGTATGATCGCAGCCAGCTACCCGCACACCATATCACAGCCTTCACGGCACTTACAAACGAAGGATTGCGGTATAACTATGGCATCCCGGCAATCAACACAAAACAGGAGGATGTATCATTTACGGCTGTAAAACCGGCTGGCAACTTATCGCGTGTAAACGTGGGAAACAACGGTGGAGAAGATCCGAACTACAACTATTCTGGAACAGAAAAGTTTTTGAAGAAAACAGAACTTCCAGCATATGCGCATTCATACTTGCTTACTTCCATCATCGGACCTGACTATGTAGACGTTACCGGCAATGGAGTTTCGGAGGACGATCTTGGGTATTGGGTAAAATTTATTTATAAGAAGGTGACCGCCAATACCGACATGTATAAGTGGCGCGATCCCTACTCGCAAGCCCATGTGCAAGACGGTTGGAAGACAGATCCACGTGACGACAAAGGGTCATACTCGTATGGTGAAAAGGAGATCTGGTATCTCGCACAAGCTGAGACAAAATCCCATATCGCGAAATTCTCAATGGGTCAGCGCGAAGATGGTTATGGCGTTGCAAGAAAACTGCAGGATAACAACGAAAAAGGAAAAGCACTGAATTCACTCACGGGCATAAAGCTATTCACCCGCGCGGGTGGTGAAGCCTCACCGGTCAAGAGTGTAAAGTTTGAATATGATTATTCGCTTTGTCCGGGTGTATATAATAATATCAACGGTGGCGGGAAGCTCACCCTGAAGAAATTGTGGTTTGAATATGGCAACAGCGAGCGTGGAAAACTGAATCCTTACCAGTTTACTTACCACCAGAACAATCCGGCTTACGATGTTCACGCTTATGATCGCTGGGGAACCTATAAGCCTTATCCATCAGGCAACGCGATGCACAACCTTGATTTCCCTTATGCAGAGCAAGATCCCAATAAGAAATCTCAAATCGATGATAACGCTGCGGCATGGAGCCTGACAAAGATCAAGCTCCCATCCGGTGGAGAAATCCTGGTGGACTACGAGACGGATGACTACGCCTATGTACAGCATCAAACGGCCACGCAAATGATGGCCATTGTTGATCCACTTTCGATAACGTCAAGCCTTAAGCAAAAATTTAACATCAGTGACGCAAGCCTTAAGGTAAGATTCAGACTTGAGAAACCTTTTGCACCCAATCAGCCTCAGGATATTCTCAGCTACCTTGATCAGAAACGAAAACAGTTATACTTCAAGCTGAAAATTAATCTCCGGTCATCGAGTGAGAACTTCTTTGAATATGTCTCCGGATATGCGGATATCGATTTCACCAAACCGATGGGATTCGAGACTGGCGTTACCGGCAACTACGAATACGGCTTTTTTCATCTGAAGGCAGAAGACGGCAATCATCCTTTCTCCATGCGGGTTTGGCAGCATTTGAGAAGCAATCAGCCCGAACTCGCAAACTCCGGACGTAAATTGGAACAAACTACAGACACCGGAAAACGAATAAACCAGATCAAGAGTCTTGCCGGAATCGGAGCTCAAATCAGAAAGCTTTTCGAAGGCTTCAACAACTATTGTAAGAATCAAGGATGGGGAAGACAAGTAGAAGCCGAAACCTCCTGGATCAGACTAAACAGTCCGGATAAGATCAAGTTTGGTGGCGGCCTGCGAGTAAGGCAGATCACCATGAAAGATGACTGGAAAAAGGACGAGGAGGGTGTGTATGGCCAGGTATATGAATATACCACCGAAGAAAACGGAAAAATTATCTCGAGTGGGGTGGCAGCCTATGAGCCGCTCGTAGGTGGCGATGAAAACCCACTGCGCCATGCAAAGAAGTACGTGCAGTCGGTTCCGCTTCGCTCTGACAATAACATGTTCTTTGAATATCCCGTCAACGAGAGCTATTACCCAGGCCCACAGGTCGGCTATGCCAAAGTTACAGTCACAAGCCTGGCAGCAGCTAGTCGCGCTGGTAAGAATGTCAAAAATATCACGCTGTCGGATGGATCGAAATTATTTCCTCAGGGCACAGGTGTAAGCTTTGGCACATCGGGCATGACGGTTCATGAATTCTATACAGCAAGAGAGTTTCCTGTGATTACAGACGAAACTGAAAAAATCAATAAGCCTTATAAGCTCAACGTCACCGTTCCTTTCCTTGGTAATATCTCGACATCGAAGATGACAACCACGCAGGGCTATAGTATTGTGACCAACGATATGCATGGCAAGCCGAAAAAAGTGAGCAACTATCGCCAGGATAGGGATGGCAAAATTGAATCGGAACCCATCTCATGGGTGAAATACAATTACGGATCGGAGTCAAAGATCTATGAACAGGAAAAAGTATTCAGCGTGACCAACGAGTTCAAAGATAACGGAGATGGCACCCTCAGCAGATTAAGTGCCGCTGATCTCAGCAATCCTTCACTTGAAAAGTTCTCACTTGGTCAGGAGAATGAATTCTTCCTTGATATGCGTCAGCACGAAGACAAGACCTGGGGCGGTGGAGCAAGAGTGAACACTGACATCGTTTACATTCCGCTGGTGTTTGCTGTTGTGCCAGTACCGATACCTACCGTATGGCCTAACATTGGTAAGAGCACCAGTCAACTTCGCAGCGCAGTAGCAAACAAAGTGATATACAAATCAGGCGTGCTCGTAAGTACAGAAGCTTTTGATGGCAGCTCCACGATCAAAACTGAAAATCTGAAGTGGGATAAGATTACGGGACAGCCAGTGCTGAC
This sequence comes from Chryseosolibacter sp., assembly GCA_036402075.1. Classification (GTDB taxonomy): domain Bacteria; phylum Bacteroidota; class Bacteroidia; order Cytophagales; family Cyclobacteriaceae; genus Chryseosolibacter. The sequence goes on from DASWTP010000018.1 coordinate 23,564, forward strand.
CACGGTTAATGATAATTTCAATGCACCGGTGTACAGCTATTCGATTCCGGCATATACACAGTATCAAGGTATGGGCGCGGCCTTCCAAAACGCAGGCCTTACGTTTTCGATTGAAGGTGTACAGGCAGCGCAGTACACGCAAAATCAATACAACTTCTCGGTGAAAGCTGGCAATCAATCCCTGTTCCCTGGCGATGAAATTTTGCTCTATCCGGCAACGGGTGAGCTTGCTAATCCGATTGCACGCGTGATCTATAATGGAGAAGAGAACGGAAGAAAAGTGCTCTATTGTGCTACTGCGCTTTCAGCTACTGCTTATCAGGCGATGATTGTGCGATCCGGCTACCGAAATCAGCTGAACGTTCAGGCAGGTTCTGTCACAGCATTGGAGGATCCTTCGGTGACGCTGTCAACGAAGACGTACTCAAAACACTTAAGCATCCCAAAATAAGATCAGTTCGAAAAGATACCTCACGATGAAAAATCTGCTTACAATATTCCTGATTGCTGTCGCGTTAAACGCAATCGCGCAAAAGCGACCGCTCCCTGGCACGAAAGAGTATCAGGAGATGAAAGCGAAGGGAAAATTCACGATCCCTGCCCAGGCCAAGCCGCAGAAGAACTATCCGGTGCTGAGAGACGCAAGGCTGAGCAGCACGCAGGAAGGTCAAACGGTAGCGCTTTCAGCAACGCCTGCAGAGAGCCCTTGCCTGATACCAAACCCGGCTGGCGATGCGAGCTACCAGGTGTTGCCAGCAAACGATGATGGCTACACGAACGAAATTGCACTGCCGTTCTCATTCAACTTTTACGGGAATAACTATACCTCCGTGTTCGTAAACAACAATGGAAACATTTCCTTCAACGAGCCTTATTATGAATATACGTCAACGGGTTTTCCGGTGTCAGATTTTAATATGGTTGCTCCGTTCTGGGCAGATGTCGATACCAGAGGAGCCGGAAGTGGATTGGTGTATTACAAAGTAGAGCCAACGCGCATGACGGTGATCTGGTACAACGTGGGATACTATAGTTCACAAGTTGACAAGCGTAACACATTCAAGCTCATCATTACCAATGGAGCTGATCCCATACTCGGTGCTGGTAATAATGTCGGATTCTTTTATGGCGATATGCAATGGGCCAGCGGTTCTGCCTCAGGAGGCTCCGGAGGTTTCGGGGGAACGGACGCGACCGTTGGGTTGAATAAAGGTACCGGGACCAATGCGTGTTTCTTTTACCAAATGGGGAGATTTGGCAAGCCCGGCAGCGAATTTTTGAGCCCCCATACAACCAGTGGAATAGATTACCTGGATAATAAATGCTTTTACTTTGACGCGTCAACAATACAAGATGTGACGCTTGATTTCAGCAGCACACACACCGCGTGCGAAATTGATTTTGTGTCTGCAGTTACCAACCCGCAAAACTGCTTGATTACCTCAACGCTTTGGGAGTTTGGTGATGGTAATTCTTCCTCTCTTTCTAATCCAAAACATATTTACAGCGCAGCCGGGACCTATACGGTTAAGTTGACGATCAGCTACCAGTGCGGTGCTTGTTCGTCCAATACAATTTCGGTTGAAAAACAAGTTGTCTATGATCCCGTGGCATGGCAGGGTGTAGCGATCGACTTCACCTACCGGAATTATTATTGTGCTACGAGTTTCGAACCACTGGTGACGAATCCCCAACGGGCAGACATTATTTCCTTTCAGTGGGATTTTGGTGACGGCAATGCGTCAACAGAGTACAAACCGCTGCACAGTTTCGCTCAGCCTGGAACGTACCAGGTAAAGGTTTCAATGAACTATCAGTCGCAGGGCTGTCCACCTGCAACCTTGTCGAGCCAAAAGCCTGTAGTCTACGATCCGACCGAAAATCCTTTTAAGGATACAGTTATCCAGGTTTCGACTAACGTCAAGAAGCAGGTGATCTCGTCTTCCGTGGCAACCTTTTCGGATGCATGGCCGCTGGATCATCCCGATCCTGCCCTCAGTCAACTTGACGGGTTTGTCAATGCGAGCCGTGGCGTGTGGCGTAATGAAGGTCAATACGTTTACAAGGTCGAAACACTTCAGAAAGAAAGCACCGATATCGCCAAGGAGGGAACCTATGAGCTTGAGTTGTTCAACTGGGAACATGCGGAACTGAATGCAATTCCTAACTGGATCAAGGCAAACACAATGACCGGGTACAGCAGCTATGGATACGAAGTTGAAAACCAGGATGTGCTTGGTATCCATACAGCGGCACTCTACGATTACGGAGGTCATTTGCCTTCAGCCAATGGCGTGAATATGAAAAACAGCGAGATGGCTTTCACAAGCTTTGAATACCTTGACCAAAAGACATCGGGCAACTGGAAGTTTGGCAACCTGCCTGTGCCTGTGTATACAACATATGAGGTTGAGACAGGTTACGGCAACATGGCAGTCGTCAAGGCAACGCTCGCCCAACTCGAAGGCGTTCAATTTGTCGATGTTTCTGCATTGGGGTCAACGTCCGTGGGCCCCCTCACGTTTCTCCGATCAAATTACCTGGCAAATGACCAAATCGTCTGTAAGGAAGCTCACCCAAGCACACCTAACTGGTCGGTGGTTGTTTTAAGGAGAGCGCCTTTCTCCAAATTATGGAAGGGCAAGATCCGTATTACGAACGTGCAGCCGTCACTTGTGACACCGGACACCGACTTGACAGTGGCACATTCCGGAAAGACAAGCCTGAAAGTGACGAGCGAGAAAATATTTGAGCAAGGTCTGCTTAAGCTCGACTCTGGTAAAACCTATCTGATCAGCGCGTGGGTTTCGGTTAATGATCCTAACGTCACCGTTCCAAAACTCGCGGATGGGCTCGGAGTAGAGGTAACTATCAGAAACAAAAAGAACGAGATCGTATCCACTTTCACCGCAGTGCCTGATGGTCCCATCATTGAGGGCTGGCAGCAGGTCAAGGGAACATTTGCCTGTTCTATAAATTCCGCAAAGCTTGAAGTAAAATTCAAACCGGGCAGCACAGGTACGGCATGGTATGATGACCTAAGGCTTCATCCTGAAAAGGGCAATATGAAAACCTATGTCTACAACCTTGATGACTACCGTTTGCAGGCGATTCTTGATGAAGAAAATTTTGCATCCTTCTACTATTATGATAAAGAAGGGAACCTGAAGCTTGTAAAAAAAGAAACAGAAGACGGGATTAAAACGATCTCGGAAAATATCAGCTACCAGGTAGAGAGAAACTAAACGGGCGGACATCACACCAGCGTAACGATGAAAATGAAAACGATAAGCTTCTTTGCTGTACTTATTGTCGCTGCTGCCGGGCAAACCCGTGCGCAGGATTTAAAGAGTGCGCTCGTTAGAATGCAGGATGTTTATGCGCATTCAGAAAAACTTCACATCATAATGGAAGTGAAAGTATTTGAGACCATCGGTGAGAAAACCCCGGCTTTTCATGAGAAGGCAGATATCAAAAAGCAGAAAGAAAACTACAGGTACACTTTTTCAAGCAGTGAGATGCTCCTGAATGAAAAATATCAGATTGTGGTGGATAAAGATTCACGGGATATTATCATTAACAAACGCGATCAGAAAATTGAATCGCAGGTGAAGGATGTATTCAAAGCAAATCTCGACAGCATCCTCGCACACTACAATACGCCAGAAGTGCTTGGCGACAGTGCCGGAGCCACACATTACCGGGTTTTCCAAAAGCACGGTGTCGTGGATCAGATCGATTTGTATGTCGACAACCAAAGAAGCATTGTGAAGAAGATGGAATACCGCTATCGGGACGGCCAGTTTGTCTCGGTTGTTTTCGAGATGTTCGATACAACTCCATCATTCGATGAAGGCGTATTTGATGATAAAAACTACGTGCTGATCGCTGGAGGAAGAGTTAAGCCATCCGCGCGGTTGCAGCACTACAGAATATTTGGGGAAGACTGAATTGAGCAGTGGATTTAAAAAAAGATTTTAAGACCTCTTAATTGAAAAACGCATGATGCGATTGAAGTTCATAGTGTTAACGCTGTTAATGCTAGCCTTGTACGAACGAAGCTTTGCTCAAAAGATTAAACCTGTTTGTCCCACACGATATGTGCTCAGCGGAGGCGGAACGATTTGTTCTGACGATCCTGGAGCAAGGTTGACCCTGAGCGGCTCTGATCTCAACGTGTCGTATCAGCTTTTGCTTGACGGCTTGCAGTTGGGAGACCCGCTAATGGGAACGGGAGCGGCATTGTCATGGACAAATCAAAATCTTGCGGGCACCTATACTGTCTTTGCTACCCATGTCGAATCGAATTGCACGCAGACCATGAGGGGAAGAGCCAGGGTCATTGTAGACGCAGTGCCTCTTGTCTTTGATGTTACGGGAGGGATTGTTTGCGCAGGAACTGTGACCGTTGGCCTTTCGGGCTCGGAAAGCCGGGTGAACTATCAGCTTCAGCGCGATGGCGTTAATGAAGGTGCCACGGTAAAGGGAACAGGTGGGGCAATAACATTCGGTGCAAAAAGTGTTGCCGGTGTTTACACAGTGATCGGTACGAATGCAAGTAATTGCAGTCTCCCCATGACGGGCAACGCTTCGCTAAATCAAGCACCGGCAGTATTCAATGTTACAGGGGGAGGAAACTACTGCCAGGGTGGATCAGGAGTAACCGTTTCATTGTCAGGTTCTCAGGCTGGTGTTGATTATCAGCTTATGATAAATGGAAATCCTTCAGGGGCATCCGCGCCCGGAACAGGTTCGCAACTGAATTGGACGTTGCAAACAACGGAAGGCAATTACACTGTACTGGCAACGGGTGTTGGTGGCTGCACGCAGCCGATGAACGGTAGCGCACCCGTTGGACTTTACCTCCAACCCACGGTGTACACGGTGAATGGCGGTGGCGAGTATTGCAGTGGGGGAACCGGGGTGTCGGTGACACTGAGTGGATCGCAGACGGATGTAAAATATCAACTTTTGATCAACGGTACTGCTCAGGGCGAACCGGTAACCGGTACAGGGACAGCGTTGACCTGGAGCCAGCAGACGCTTGTAGGGAATTATACGGTTGTGGCATTTGGCGTGGTTGGCAATTGCAGTCAGCCGATGAATGGTAGTGCTGACGTGGTGCTCTATGCACAGCCTGTTGTTTACAATCTCAACGGTGGCGGTAACTATTGCGCAGGCGGAACTGGAGTCTCCATCACGCTCAGTGGTTCTCAGACAGGCGTAAAATATCAACTTCAAAGAGGTACATCGAACGCAGGTGAGTCCATGCAAGGAACTGGTGGCGCATTAACCTGGTCAAGTCTCACGGAAATCGGAACGTATTCCGTCCTGGCAATCGCTGACAACGGTGGCTGCACTCAGCCGATGAGCGGTAACCCGACAGTTGGTCTGTATCCGCAGCCTGCAATTTATAATGTCAGTGGTGGAGGCAATTTTTGCGAGAATGGCAGCGGTGTCTCAATTACATTAAGCGGATCGCAAACAACGGTTAAATATCAACTCGAGCTAAACGGAAATGCCACAGGTTCACCTGTACAAGGTACCGGGAGCTCGCTTGTCTGGACGGAACAAAAAATTACTGGCCAATACACCGTACTTGCAATCAGCGATGCCGGTAGCTGTACTCAGCCGATGAGTGGCAATGCAACAGCGAATGCTTATCCACAGCCTGTTACTTTTAATGTAGAAGGTGGAGGAAATTATTGTTCGGGATCCAATGGCGTGAGCGTTACGCTGGCGGGTTCTGAAACGGGAGTGAGGTATCAACTGCTCATTGCCGGATCACCTGCGGGCACTCCTTTAGATGGAACCGGAAGCGCACTTAGCTGGAGTAATCAAACTGCAACTGGTACGTATACGGTGCAGGCGACAAATATTGCTAACGGATGCAGCATGCCGATGACAGGAAACACGTCTGTCGGAATATATGCGCAACCACTGGTATTTACCGTAGGAGGAGGTGGAAGCACCTGTAGTGGCGCAGCAAGCGTGGCCGTCACGCTCAGCAGTTCACAACCAAATGTAAACTATCAGCTTAAAGTTAACGGAGTGAACACAGGCGCACCGGTTGCAGGAACGGGGAGCGCGCTTACTTTCAACGGCAATCAAACTGCAGGAACTTATACTATTGATGCAATCAGCGTTGATGGAGGCTGTGTGCAACCAATGACTGGAAATGCGCTCGTAACTTCTACTCCGCTACTGTTTACTGTAAGCGGTGGTGGTGAACTGTGCGAAGGAAGTCAGGGCATCTTCGTGAACCTCAGCGGATCACAAGTCGGAATTTCATATCAGCTCAAACTGAATGGTGTTGATGAAGGTGCTGCCATTGCGGGAACTGGAAATGCATTGGCGTTTGGCAATAACACCAAGGCGGGCACGTACACCATTGTTGGCAAAAGTGATGCAGGCTCATGCACTGCAGCCATGACGGGCACTGCACAGATAAAAGTGAATCCGCTACCCCAGGTATTTACGGTCAGCGGGGGAGGCAACTATTTTGATGGTGGACTTGGCGTTCCGGTAAAACTCAGCGGGTCGCAGACCGGGGTCAACTACCAGCTGCGCGTGGGCAACGACAATACAGGCGAAATCCTTGCAGGCACCGGTGATGCCATCACCTGGACCGACCAGGCAAAAACCGGAGTGTATTCGGCCGTGGCCACCACAGTTGTTGGAAACTGCTCACGCGTGATGAATGGCAGCGCAATTGTCGATCTGCTGAATCTTGAAATCCCCGATGCAGTAAAAGTAACTCGTGATGGAAGGATGCCAGCACCGCCTTACGAGCGACAGATGCTGATGAGCACACTTGAGGTACAAGATACCATTGAAGTGTTTGAAGCACCGCCTTGTCTCGAAGGGCAGTATTATGCGGGGTTCCAGTTGCTCTATGATCTGGGCGACAAGAATACACAAATTGACTGGACCGGCTATCTGGAGCTTACCTTGTTGCATGGTGATGACAGCATCTGGACAAAACCGCTGCAGGTGAATATGAAAGAACAAACCTTCATCGGCACGGTATTCCACGACCTTGTGATTTCCTGTAACGATGACTATCGTGTGGTGATAACGCGCAAAACGAATTTAGGAAGTGCCCCTGAGGATAATATTTACCTGAAGTTTTTATTGTACCGTTACGATGAACCGTTGTTCAATCCGAACGATCCGCTCACACTGAGCTGTCCCTACACTTCAGGCAAAACAACGATTGGCTTGAACTATAGTGGCAAGGGTGCAAAGGCGTATGATCTGGAATGGGTATTCATTGCCGATCACGAAGGGTTCACGGGAACAACGGCAGAAGAGGCCTTTGGTTTTACCCAGCCTGTGAGGGTAACAGTGATGCAACCCTACTATAAACACCAGATCTATTATCCTGATGGAAAGCTTTGGTACCGCGCTCGTGCGATCGGATACAACCCGGCAAATCCCGAGCACCGGATTCAGGGAAAATGGTATTACAATGACTGCAGCGTCATAACCATCGCTAACCCGCAGGCGGACATGAACTGGCAGCAGCAAACTGTTTTTGCTGAAGACGGGAAATACAAAAAAGTGGTGCAGTATTATGATGGTACGCTCCGCCAGCGCCAGGTGCAGACGAATCTCAGTACGGAACAAACCACCCTTGTCGGTGAAACATTCTACGACTTCGAGGGACGAAAATCTGCAGACGTACTTGCGGTGCCGGTGAGCGGTGAGTCGCTTGCCTATCGCGATAACTTCAATCAGTTTCAGTCTGCAAACGCAACCGTCACGGCAAACACATCGGCAGTGAAAAAGAAATTTCACTACGACAACAGCCGGATCGAGAACAGCATCATCTCCAGTGTGAGCGGTGCGGGCAACTACTACTCTTCAGCAAACACATTGGCCAGCATTCATCGGGATTACATTCCAGATGCAAAGGGATATGTGTACAGCCAGACGGAATATACCAATGACGGAACGGGCCGCGTTGCGAGACAGTCTGGGGTCGGGGAGGCATTCAAAATGGATGGCGCCCATCCAACTAAATACTTCTATGTTAATGTGGCCCCAGAGGAAATCGCCAGGCTATTTGGTACCAACGCAGGAAGTGCTGAGCACTATAAGAAAAATGCGGTGGTTGATCCAAACGGACAGGTGAGCGTGACTTACCTTGACCAGGAGGGAAGAACGATTGCCACAGCGCTTGCCGGAACGCCTCCTTCAAATGTGGATGCGCTTGCCAGCTACACGGCTCTCAATACCGCGCCTACCACGGTGGATATCTCCCGGAACAATGCAAAGTCAAACGGGCTGAGCCGGACAACGCACAAAATTCTGAACACGGCTGCCGGAACGAATTACCAGTTTAGTTATGATCTGTCTGCTCTTGGCTCGCAGGTTGAAAATTTCGGCTGCCAAACCTGTACCTTCGACCTGAAGATCGAAATAACAGATCCGGATGGAAGACTTGTAAGCCTGGGCGGAATCACAGGCAACCAGGCACCAAACACTTTCAGTTACCAGCGAAAGGGAATCAGTGCAGCCGACTGCGCGAATCCTCTTGTGGTAGGGCCAGTGCAGTTTTCTATTGTTCTTCTGGAAATTGGAGATTATACCCTTACCAAGACACTTACCGGAGGCGAGCTTTCGTTCCAGCAAATGCAGACTGTGGTATCGCAGAATGCCGAAGTGCAGCAGGGAATCGAGGAGATCGCAGAAACCGTAGTTGTGGATCCTGAGGACTGCGAAATATGCCGTGACGAAAATGCCGAAGCTGAGTGCCCGGAAGCTGCAGCTTTGATCAATGAAGCCATCGGGGAAATTGCCGCTCTTGACTGCGACAACCTCTATCAGCAGATCATCGCTGATCTCAAAGCTCCGCATGCCGATAATCCGGAATACGAGCCAACCGAAACCGAGATCCAGGGCCACGCAAAGTATTGTCAGTATGCCTTGTGCGCGAAGGATAAAGACAGCGATGCTTTTGAAAAACAACTCGCCCGAGTAAACGGATGGAATGCGGCCCTTGCAGCGGGATATGACAACGTGATCAACATCGATCCATTCTTTTTAGGAACATTGAGCGGAGCAAGCTACAAGTCTGTCATGCAGGGAAAAATCGATAATGTTTCCCTTGGAATGATTGCCTACGATGCCAACCGCGATGGCGTAAAAGATGGTGAACGCGAGATGAAGGGTACGCTTGCTGCAGTCACAAACCCCGCAAGCACCGCATACTATGTTGACGCCTACGGAAACTCTGCGCCAACAACAGGAAAGCATATTCTCTATTACGACCTCATGAGTCGCAGGACCGAACTTGGTGAGACGCAATATCAGTCTCAGCTCGATAATCAGCGCTGGGTCATGTTCAAAGCCTTTTACACAGAGGCCAAGCGAAAGACTAAACTTGAAATACCAGCTTACGCGAATTGCGCTGCTGCAAAAGCAGAACTTCAGCGCACAGGCATGGAAGGGCTTCCAACAACCGAACAGGGAATCTATGACTGGGGTGTGGCTAATGGCGCATTGGCTCCGGTTTCAGAAGAGGAGCTCGATGCCATTGTTCTCAATCTACAGCAACGTTGTGGAAACTTCGACACCGAACTTATCCGTGAAAACTTAAGACAATATTTTAACAGCAATCCAAAGAATATCTCGAGGCTGCTGATCCTGGAGGACTACAACAATGGAAACTTAAATCTGCGCATCATTGGTGGTCACATGCCGGCTTGCACGTTTACAGATTTCCTGGTTAGTGATCCTGCAGCTTGTTTAAAGACCAGAACGGTTTACCTGCCGGACGGATCGGTTCAAGGATTGATGGAGGGCGGAAGAATAGCTTCGTCCAGTATGCTTGCCGAACCAAACAGTCTTGATGTGGAGATGACCCGGCAGAAGCGAAGTGAGCTGGCTAAAAACCAGCAAAATGTTTACGACAATTCGCAGCTTCAAAAAGATCAGGATTATTTCGAAGAGCTGGAGCTGAAAGCAAAGCGCGAGAAGGGACAGAAAGTACAGGAGGAAATAAAAAGATTAGCGGACCTAAGTGTTGCAAAAGGAAGACAAAGCAAGAAGACTTCTGCTACAGCCAACTTTGCAGCGCTCGCTTCTGCACCACCTTCTCAAGCGGAATACGATGCGTTACTTGCCTTATACAACTCAACGGGTGGACCTTCATGGGCTAACCAGACCGGTTGGAGCACCGCAGTGGCTGGAACCCCTGTCTCGGTTTCCGGTTGGTATGGCGTGACCACGGATTTTGAAGGGCACGTTACTGAACTGCGACTGGCAGATAACAAACTGGTTGGAACACTACCGAGTGCTCTTGGTAACCTTGCTTATCTGCGGGTGCTTGTGTTAGGAAACTCTGCCACATTTGTAAACTCCAACTCATTCACCGGCCAACTCCCCGCGACATTAGTAAATCTTACAAATCTGATCGCCATCGATTTAAGCTTTACAGAACTAGTGGGTGTGCCCTCGTTTATTAAAGACATTCCGAACCTTACACAGTTCGATTTCGCAGGTAACAACCTGACGGGAAATATTCCGGGGGTATTCTATAAGATGCCAAAGCTGCAATACCTGGATCTGAGCTGGAACCAACTTACTGGCAGTCTTTCTGATTCTATCAAGTACTTGCCAAACCTGGCTTCCCTTGATCTTTACCTGAATAGAAATTTGACGGGGCCTCTTCCGGCATCAATCGGTACGTTAAGCAAGCTCTGGTTCCTCAACATCAGTCAAACTAACTTTACTGGATCGATCCCAACGGAAATCGGTAACCTGAGCAGCCTGACGCAGTTCTGGTGTATCACCAGCGGCTTCTCCGGACAAATACCTGCATCGATTGGAAATTTGACTAACCTGCGCGACCTATTCATCTCCTTCACGAATGTATCAGGATCGATCCCTTCAACGATTACCAACCTGGCCAACCTGAGGCAGTTGAATCTGTATCACAACCAGCTGAGCGGTCCGATTCCTTCCGACATCAACAGGATGACCTCGCTCGAGTCGTTTCTGCTGTACGAGAATCAATTATCCGGTTCGATCCCGGCTGCACTCTCGAACATGCCTAATCTTCAGCAGGTGTGGTGGTACAGCAACCAGCTTACCGGTACTATACCTGACCTGTCAAACCTTGTGAACCTGCGCGAGCTCCGATTGCAAGACAATAAGCTGACCGGTCCACTCCCCGCATCGATCACCAGCTCGCCAAGATTAGGTCTTCTCGACCTCACCAACAATCAAATCACCGGGCCTATTCCATCCACCCTCTGGAATACCGCGTTCCTGTCAAACCTCACGGTGCAAGTGGGCAACAACAGGCTGGAAGGTGCATGGCCATCGAACATCAGTCCGAAAGTGACGCGCCTGTATTTTGATAAGAACAAGTTTACATTCACTGACTTTATCGGCATGGCTCCGAATTACAAAGGCCCGAATGGATCAGTATTGTTTGCCCCGCAGGATTCAGTCGATGTAGATAAAGTGAATCAGGCTGTTGCAGGTGCACCATTCTCCCTGGTAGCCAATGTTGACCGCAATGCCCCGGTGGCTTGTGAGTACCAATGGTTTAAATACGTGAGCAAGTACGTTAACGGAACATGGCAGCCGGATATAGCCTTGAACCAACGTTCAAAGTCAGGGCATACCTACACCTTCACCAATCCACAGGAGTCTGATGAAGGAAGATACTATTACAAGATCTACAACACGTTTGGCGGCTTCCTTGGCGCGATCACCAGCAAGCGGCAATCGCTGGATGTAATTACGGGAACTCCATATACGTACTGCGAAGAAGTTGACGCGACCAAACACCCGATGTACTACACACCGAACTGGGCGCAGGAAGTAGCGAATTGCATGCAGCGTGCTGAGGAAGAACGCCAATTCATCATTCAATACGCCACGGAAAAATACATTGAAGAACAGGTTTCAGAATTCTACAGCACATTCAAAACCAATTGCCTCGAACGTGTTTCCGAGCGTTTGAATTATACTTATGTCAACAAGGAGTATCACTACACACTCTATTATTTTGATCATGGAGGAAGCCTTCTTCAGACAGTTCCGCCTCAAGGTGTAAACCTTGCCAATCCGAATAATCATAACCTTATCTCACGCTACCGGTACAATTCGCTCGATCAGCTTACCTGGCAAAAAACACCGGATGCCGGAGTTTCAAACTTCTGGTATAATGAAAAAGGCCAGCTTCGTTTGTCCCAAAATGCGCAGCAGGCTCTTGATCAAAAATATTCGTACACAAAATACGATGAGCAGGGCCGCGTTACTGAGGTAGGGGAGATGAGTGCCGCAGATCAGGCATCCGTGCTTGCACAGCTGGAAGATGTTGACTTCCCGAAAGCAGACGTGTATGCGCTCAACGATGTAACCATCACCCATTATGATTTCGCAAACAAAAAGATCAATACATCTTTTGCTCAGAAGAATCTTAGAACGCGTGTGGCGTGGGTCGAAGTAACAGCGCAAGGCTATTCTGACACCGTTGCGACTTATTACACCTATGACATCCACGGAAACGTAAAAAGCTTGCTACAGCAGATCCCGGGTCTCGATAACAAACGCACCGACTATGTCTACGACCTGGTAAGCGGAAAGGTGAACTATGTGATGTATCAGTATGGCGAGAAGGATCAGTTCATCCATCGTTATACTTATGACGCAGATAATCGAATCACTGACGTGCAAACCAGCAGTGACGGCTTTATTTGGAACCGCGATGCGGGCTATCAGTATTATGCCCATGGACCACTGGCGCGCACAGAGCTTGGTGAGTACCGTGTGCAGGGCCAGGATTATATGTACACGTTGCAAGGCTGGGTCAAAGGGGCGAACATGCCGTATAGCGGTGATCCAGGCAAGGATAATGTGAACGGTTCAATGGTGGGCAAAGATGTTTACGCCTACACGCTGGGATATTATGAAGGAGATTATACTCCGATCAACAACACCCTCGTGTTGAGTGACTCCCGTGATAAGCTTTGGACGCGCGCGCAGGAAAACATTGCGCACAAAGGGTTGTTCAACGGAAATATCTCGTGGATGGTAACCGACCTTGCAAAGATCGGTGAGATCAATAACGACCGCACGAAGGGAATGCAGGCCATGGTTTACAAGTATGACCAGCTGCACCGCATCACGAAGAGCAGAAGCTTGACAAGCTATTCTGCGGCAAATGGTTTCGCAGCCCGTGGCGCGAATGCGGCTTATGATGAGAATTTCAGCTACGATGCAAACGGAAACATCCTGACACTTCAGCGTAAAGATGACAAGGCTGCCCTGGAAGATGATTTTGCGTACAACTATTACGCAAACACCAACAAGCTCAGACAGCACAAAGCAAGCGGTGGCTTGTATACATATGATGCCATTGGAAACCTGATCAGCGATGGGGGCGAGGGCACCGTGATCAGCTGGACACCGTATGGAAAAGTGAGACAGGTGGTGAAGGGGGATAGTGTGACGGTGATGTATCGTTATGATGGTTCAGGTAATAGGATTGAGAAGAAGGTAATCAAGTCTGCCACTGTCATTACATCTTATCTAAGGGATGCTTCGGGAAATGTGATGAGTGTTTATAAGAATGGTGCAATAACTGAACAAGCCCTTTTTGGAAGCTCGCGAATTGGTTATTCAGCCAGTGGTATAAGAAATGGGTATAGGACTCTTGGCTATAGGAAGTTTGAATTAAGCAACCATTTAAGCAACGTGCTGTCCGTGGTTACCGATAATATTAAAATCGAAGCTGGCGGTGTCAGTGCGATTGTTGTTGGTGCAATGGATTACTACGTATTTGGGTCAGAAGAAAACGGGCGTTCGTGGAATGAAAAAGCTCACTATCGTTATGGTTTTAATGGACAAGAAAAAGACGAAGAAACGATTCACTTTGAGTTTAGAGAATACAATCCAGTAGTGTCAAGATTTTTCAGTGTTGATCCTATCGCAAGAAGTTATCCTGGGCTAACGCCTTATCAGTTTGCGGGAAATACGCCAATCTGGGCAATTGAATGGGAAGGTTTGGAGCCTTGGTATACTTCAGATGAAAATGGCAATATCGTAAAATCCGAGATCTCTGGCCCACTAACTGACGAATACAGGAGTAAAAACGGCCTGTATGGAGAAGGGGAATTAGGTGCGCTGCAGGCTGAAATCAACGCCTTGAAAACACTAAAAACAGCCGTGACGTTGATTGAAACTAAATGGCAGCGCGATGCTGACGCTAAATTCAAGCAAAGAATTGAGCAGGCTGAATTCCGGAACGAATACAACAAGATGCAAAATCCCCTATATATGATGTACTTGTTGAGTCCCGCGAAAGGAGGGGTAGATGCTTTTGCTCATGCTTATAATGGCGAATATGCAATGGCAGCCTTAATTGGTGTTTTGACGCTGCTCGAGGCCTCCGAGTTTAAAGGCCCAGCAAAACTTTTAGAGGGCGAATTAAAGGTGGGTTCTTACGATGAGCTTATCGCTGGAGGCTCCAAGGGTGACAATGTCACACCACATCATCTACCTTCAGCAAATCATATGGCCCAACATGGTGTGTCGAAAGGCGAGGCTGTCGCAATAAACATGGAACATTATTTCCCTGGGTCAGGAGGACGACATCGCGAAACTTTCACCTATGGGACACAAGCTGATGTAAGTATGTCTTCGCGCTCCGCTTTAGCAGCAGGCATCCGCGATCTCCGGAGGATTTATCAAGCGCATGGATTATATTCGAAGGAAGTTCACTCGGCATTGTTGCAAGTAATCGAACAAAATAAATCCAGATTTCCTGCATTATTCAAAAAAAACTAGAAAAACTAAATGAACAGTAATATCAATCACCTGCAAGCGCTCGCGAAATCCGGTAATATTCAACAATTAGCTACGGCTTTGGATTCTATTCGTCAAAGCGGGCAAGCAGATATTGAAAAGTTATTTGGCATGTTTCAGGATTCCTACTCAGACCAGATAGTTTTTGAAGTGCTCCATGTGCTGGAAACCCTCCCTGATCGTGAGTACGTCAATGCTTACCTAAGATATTTGCCTGAAGTTCACGCAAGCTCTTCCAGGTGGGCTGGCATTTTATTAATTCGAATTGTAAATAACCCACAAACGTTCACAATCCTTAGGGAACGGCTTATGAATGATAAGTCCCTCAATGAAGTCATGTCAAAGGTGAAAGTCGCTGCACGAAAAATAAAACCTAATCTACCAGATTTCTAAAGTTGACGTCACTGATCGCGAATCGTGAGACTTGAAATAGCGGATTCAAGGGTAATGTGTGTGCGGGCCAGGATAACAATGGCAATGGCGCCAAATCTTATGCTAACTACATCCATTTCGTATGGTGCGTTTGACTAACATCGAGAATGGGATATAACCCGAAACGGCTTCAGAATATGAACATTTCTAACTTTGGATCTAATTTAACATAATATAAATTATATAACTCTTGCTTGGCTAACTGGCTGACCCGCAGTTATATAATTATATTATGCTAAATAACAGCAACTAGTGTGCAGCTCATCGTGAGCACAAGGCCAGTCCCCACCGCACAGTTATATAATTTGACGTTATATTAAATAGCCGCACATTCCAGCGCACCACAGTGCTGTAGTACTCACGGAATTGTGCGGCTATTTAAACGCATCAATAAAAGTTTTTTCGCCAACGCGCTTGAATACAAATGCAACCACGCACAAGCATAAGTAATGCAGGCCGCACAAAGCCAGGCGCAGATCCAAAGCCTGCATCACACATGCTTTTTGCAAGCGCGCAATTACATTTTTCTTACCATGAAAACATGTGTGAAAATTAGACGGGGAGAGGCTTGAGAAATTTTTTCTTCCTCTGCCCTGTTCAGAATGACTTCATCG
>DASWTP010000019.1:0-6009 GCA_036402075.1 Chryseosolibacter sp.
TGCTGAAAATGTCGCTGAGGCGAAGACGTTGGACTTTCAAAAGCAGGATGTCATCGTTCCGATCAGCAATCCGATCAAGCCAACAGGGCACCTCCAGATTCTTTATGGAAACCTTGCCGAGGGCGGTTCGGTGGCGAAGATCACGGGTAAAGAAGGCGAACGGTTCAAGGGACCCGCACGTGTTTTTGATGGTGAGTTCGCGTTGATCGATGGTATTCAAAGTGGAAAGGTGAAAAGCGGAGACGTTGTGGTAATTCGCAACGTAGGCCCTAAGGGCGCGCCTGGAATGCCCGAGATGTTGAAGCCGACTTCCGCGATTATGGGAACTGGTCTTGGAAAAAATGTGGCGTTAATCACAGATGGAAGATTTTCCGGGGGAACTCACGGATTCGTGGTGGGTCACATCACACCCGAAGCATTCGAAGGCGGACTGATCGGACTCGTGGAAGACAACGACCAGATTGAAATAGACATTAGAGGACACCAGATCAATTTGCTGGTGGACCCACAAACACTGGCAAAGCGTAAAGCGGACTGGAAGCAACCGAAGCTCAACGTAAAGAGTGGAATTCTTTTAAAATATGCGAAACAAGTAAAAACTGCTGCGGATGGATGCGTTACTGACGAAGAGTGAACCGAAAGCTGAGACTGATAAATCGGGCCCGAAAAAACTAACAGGATCACAAGTACTGTTGGAAAGCCTGATTGCAGAGGGAGTCCAGACAATTTTTGGATATCCTGGAGGCGCCATCATGCCAGTGTACGATGCGTTGTATAGCTACGCTGATCAGCTGACGCACATTTTGGTTCGTCACGAGCAAGGCGCCATTCACGCAGCCCAGGGATTTGCGAGAGTATCAGGTAAGCCGGGAGTTGTATTTGCAACGTCAGGACCAGGCGCGACAAACCTGGTAACAGGCCTTGCTGACGCCTTAATCGATTCAACTCCTGTTGTGTGCATCACAGGCCAAGTTTTTGCACATTTGCTGGGAACCGATGCATTCCAGGAAACAGATGTAGTTAACACAACCATACCTGTTACCAAGTGGAACATCCAGGTAACGGAAGCGAAAGATATTCCCGATGCAATTGCGAGGGGCTTTTATATCGCGACTTCAGGAAGACCGGGGCCGGTTCTGATCGATATCACAAAAAATGCGCAGAATGAAATTCTCGAAGGCAGTAAGCATCAGCGATGCACAGTGATTAGAACCTACAAGCCGAAACCTGTTTTGAAGAACAGTGAAATTGAGGCTGCCGCAGAACTGATCAATAGTGCAAAGCGTCCTTACATCCTCGCGGGACAAGGCATATTACTATCCGGTGCTTCGAAAGAGTTAGCTGCATTTTCGGAAAAAACCGGCATTCCAGTAGCCAGCACATTGCTCGGACTCGGTGCAATTCCAACCGATCATCCAAATTACGTTGGATATCTCGGCATGCACGGCAACTATGGACCGAATGTAAATACAAATGAGTGTGACGTCCTGATTGCCATCGGAATGCGTTTCGATGATCGCGTCACCGGAAATGTTGCGCGTTACGCTAAGCAGGCAAAGATCATCCATATTGATATCGACAGGGCTGAGATTCGTAAGATCGTCCACACAGACGTTGCCGTTCATGCCGATGCCAAAGAAGCCCTGGCAGCTTTGATCGGGTACTGCAAGCCAAACAAGCACGACCTATGGATCCAGAGTTTCCACACGCTGAATCGAGTGGAATACGATAAAGTCATCGCCAAGGAATTCACACCTTCCGGAGATGAATTGATGATGGGCGAAGTAATCAATCACCTTTCAAACATCACAAAAGGTGAAGCCATTGTAGTAACGGATGTAGGGCAACATCAGATGGTGACCTCGCGCTATTACAAATTCAAACAGCCGCGTACACAGGTAACTTCAGGTGGTGCGGGCACGATGGGATTTGCGTTGCCAGCCGCGCTTGGCGCCAAACTGGCGATGCCACACAAAGAAGTAATCGCGGTGATTGGAGATGGCGGTTATCAGATGACTGTCCAGGAACTGGGCACCATCATGCAATATAAAATTCCAGTGAAAATCCTGGTATTGAATAACAGTTTCCTGGGAATGGTCCGCCAGTGGCAGCAACTCTTCCATGAAAAACGCTATTCGTTCACCGAAATGCAAAATCCGGATTTTATTAAACTGGCCGAAGCCTACAGCATCCCCGCGAAAAAAGTTTCAACTCATGAAAGTCTCGAATCGGCCTTGAAGGAGATGATCGATGCAAAAACTCCATTCTTCCTCGAAGCCGTGGTGGGCAAAGAAGACAACGTATTTCCAATGGTGCCCGCTGGAGGGTGTGTGTCGGATGTGTTGCTGGAGCCACCGGGAAAAAAATAGCCATGAGCCGCGAGCTCCGCGCTATGAGCCTTGCTGAATTGCTCAAAGCTCGGAGCTCGTAGCTCGGTGCTCATAACAGATAATGAAGAAGTAACAATTACTACGAACGCAATAAGTATGAAAAAGGAATATACCCTCGAAGTAGCTGCCGACAACAACTTTTCAATTCTCAACCGGATTGTGAATGTGTTGAACCGCAGACGGGTGAGAATTAAAAAACTGATTGCCCATGAGAACGAAACGGATTTCACGCGGGGTGGTGCAATCATTCTGGTGTATACTACAGCAGACCTCGTGGAAAAAGTGAAACATCAGCTGGAAAAGTGTATCGAGGTCGAGTCGGCAGTTTATCACGAGGGTGCTTCGATGTATTATGAATTGAGCGAGCGGAGTAACCGGCAAGTAGCGTGAGGGCCATGGTTTTTGGCTATAGCTATGGCAGGAGGCTGACTTCGAGGGAAGTTTCGCAGAAGCTAACTAATTCAAGCGTGAACTAAACTAACTAATACGATTAATCAAGCCATAGCCATTGCCAACAGCCATAGCTGCGCCTGAGAAATCAAAATCATAAAACACAACTGTAATTAAACATACTCTACACACATAAACTCTAAAGCAATGGCAAAGATTAATTTCGGTGGGACAATAGAAGAAGTGGTAACACGGGAAGAATTTCCCATGGAAAAAGACCTCGATGTATTAAAGAATGAAACGATCGCGATCATCGGTGACGGGGTTCAAGGTCCGGCACAAGCGCTGAACCTTCGCGACAACGGATTCAACGTGATCGTTGGTCAACGTAAAAATTCGAAGACCTGGAACAAAGCTGTTGAGCACGGCTGGATCCCTGGCGAAACGCTTTTCGACATCGAGGAAGCTGCCAAGCGCGGAACAATCATTGAGTTCCTGTTGTCTGATGCCGGACAAATTCAGCTTTGGCCTACTATCAAACCATTCCTTACAAAAGGCAAGACTTTATATTTCTCACACGGCTTCGGAATCACATTCAAAGAACAAACCGGCATCGTCCCTCCTGCAGATGTGGATGTTGTGCTAGCCGCACCAAAAGGCTCCGGAACTTCCGTTCGCAGATTGTTCCTGCAGGGTAAAGGCATTAACTCAAGCTATGCGGTATTCCAGGATGCATCCGGAAACGCAAAGACGAAAGCAATTGCGTTGGGAATCGGAGTTGGATCGGGATACCTGTTTGAAACGGATTTCAAAAAAGAAGTTTACTCTGACCTTTCTGGCGAGCGTGGAACACTGATGGGTGCAATCGCAGGAATCTTCGAAGCACAATACGAAGTGTTGAGAGCGAATGGTCACTCTCCATCAGAAGCGTTTAACGAAACTGTTGAAGAACTCACACAATCACTCATGCCACTCGTTGCAGAAAATGGAATGGACTGGATGTATGCCAACTGTTCGACTACTGCTCAACGTGGCGCATTAGACTGGAAGAAGAAATTCAAAGCCGCAACGCTTCCTGTTTTCCAGGAACTTTACAAGAGCGTGGCGACAGGCCAGGAAGCAAAACGTACGATCGAGACCTGCAGCAAGCCTGACTACAGAGAAAAATTAGCAGAAGAATTGAAAGAGCTTCGCGAGAGCGAATTGTGGCAGGCAGGTGCAGCCGTACGCGCACTCAGACCTGAAAAGCAGCAAGTAGAAGCGAGTATGATCAACTAGTTGTCTCCCCGCACGCAGGCCCGCGCGCACTGGTCAGACGACTAACCCAACGCATTATGGTAACCGAAACAAAAACAACACCTGAACTCAATATCAATGCAGCGCATTACACGTTGAAAAACGTAGTAATCAAGACGCCAGTGCAATACCACCGTAAGCTTTCGGAAAAATTTCAGGCTGAGATTTATCTGAAGCGGGAAGATGTCCAGGTAGTTCGTTCTTACAAATTACGCGGAGCTTACAACCTCATCCAGAGTTTGAATGAGGAGCAGCGGAAGCGTGGTGTGGTTTGTGCGAGTGCCGGAAACCATGCGCAAGGCGTTGCCTACTCGTGCAAGCAGCTCAACATCAAAGGTGTGATCTACATGCCGGCCATCACGCCAAAGCAGAAGATCAACCAGGTGCGCATGTTCGGTGGCGACTTGATTCAAATCGTCCTTACCGGAGATACGTTTGATGAATGTCAGACACACGCCCTGGAATTCACAAAAGAAAACAACATGGTATTTATCCCTCCCTTCGATCATCCAAAAGTGATCGAAGGGCAAGGGACTGTTGGCAAGGAAATACTGGACGAAACATCAAACATCGATTACATTTTTGTGCCGATCGGAGGTGGTGGATTGTGTGCCGGCATCAGCGAATATTTTAAAGTGTATTCGCCAAAAACCAAACTGGTTGGCGTAGAGCCTGCCGGAGCTCCTTCCATGCAGGAGGCATTAAAGGCGGGAAGACCTGTAAAGCTTGAGAAAATCCAACGTTTTGTGGATGGTGCGTCCGTACAAAAAGTTGGTGAGCTCACATTCCAATTGTGCAAAGACACGCTAACTGATGTCTTGCTCGTGCCAGAAGGTAAAGTCAGCACAACCATTCTTCAACTTTACAACGAAGATGCGATCGTTGCTGAGCCTGCTGGTGCGCTCTCTATTGCCGCGTTGGATCAATATGCCGATCAAATCAAAGGAAAGAAGGTTGTCTGTATCCTGAGTGGTGGTAATAACGATATCGACCGCATGCAGGAGATCAAAGAGCGGTCGCTGCTTTACGAAGGCTTAAAAAACTATTTTATTGTTCGATTCGCTCAACGCCCCGGTGCATTGAAAGAGTTCGTCAACCACATCCTCGGGCCGAACGATGACATCGTGCGTTTTGAATTCATCCAGAAGCACAACAAGGAAACGGGACCTGCATTGATTGGCATTGAAGTCAAGTCGAAAGAAGATTTCAACGCGCTGATCGACCGAATGAAGTCGCACAACCTGAACTATACGTTGGTAAATCAGAACGAAAACCTTTTCGAGTACCTCATTTAGTTATTCCCCAAAAGCGCTCTCTGGAATGCTTGAACCATAACTAAACCAGCTTATTGGCATACGCGTATTTGATCAACCCAACGATTGATCCTACCCGCGTTTTGCGCAAAATATTTTTTCGGTGCGTTTCCACTGTTCGTTCGCTGATGAAGAGTGCCTCAGCAATTTGCTTGTTCGAGTACTCCTTCACGATAAGTCTCACAATTTCAAGCTCACGCGTTGTGAGCAGTGGTTTTTCCCCTTCATGCTGAAGGTCTTCAACCAGCACTTTGTTCACTTCGCTACTCACGTACACCCTTCCGTTTTTAACTTCCTTGATCGCTTTCAATAACTCGGTATGCGTATCCTTCTTCAATACATAGCCATGCACTCCAGCGCGCAGCAGGTCTTTCACAATATGAACTTCATCGTGCATACTCAGCACGATGGTCTTTACTAAAGGGTAATTGGCCTTAACATGGTTGACCAGTGCAACGCCATCCATACCCGGCATATGCAAATCCGTTACGATAAGATCAACTTTTGCAGATTTCAATTGCTGAAGAGCTTCTTCGGCACTAGATGCCTTTGCTGTAACCGTAAGATTGGGCTCGTTCTGCAGGAGATTGTTGATTCCCTCAAGCAACATAGTATGGTCG
>DASWTP010000020.1:0-11675 GCA_036402075.1 Chryseosolibacter sp.
AATCAACTGAAAATCACTAAAATTGTGGATAATTTACACCCGGAAGACGGAAGTGTTTCGGAGTTGAAGAAAAAGGTAGACGAGTATATTCGAGAGATTGATAAATGCATCGCTCACTTAAGTAGATAGCAACTGTAAGATAATTGATGGAGGAACTTTCGATAAAAATCAGAATAGCCGACCGGGAATACCCAATGAAGGTCAAACGCTCCGATGAAGAGAGGGTACGAATTGCCGGCAAACTCATCAATGAAAAGTTAAAGTCTTACAGAGAACAGTTCGGTATCGATGACAAACAAGACCTTCTGGCAATGGTCGCTTTCGACTGCTTGGTCGACAAGATGGCTGCCGAAGAAAGTCATCAGGTAATTGACCAAACCGTGTTTGAAAAGGTTAGTCAGCTGAATCATCTGGTCTCCCAGTCCATCCTTTAATCTTCCTCTTTATCACTTCCTGGCCAAGGTGGCATCCCGGGGTTTCGATAAACCTAATTTTTTATGTCAACCAGCGTCATTATAGCGATTGTCGTTGGCCTTGTGGCCGCGATTCCAATCGGTCTTCTCTTTGGCTCCGCCCTCTCAAAACGCAGGGCCGCCAAGCGCTCTGAGGAAACCGAGGAAAAAACCAGACTCATTTTGAAGGAGGCAGAAATTGCTGCCGAAAACCTGAAACGTGACAAGATCCTTGAAGCCAAGGAGAAAATCCTGAAAATGAGAAGCGAGTTCGAAGAAGAGGCGAACCGCAAGAAAAACCAGATCATCAGTAACGAGCAAAAGATCAAGCAGCGCGAGCAAACCATCAGCAAAGAGCTTGAGAATCTCAAACGAAAAGAAGGCGAGCTCGAAGACATCAAAACGGATATGGCTGCACAGCTCGAGCACGTCAAAAAACGCAAAGAAGAACTCGACAAGTTCAACCAGCAGAAAATCCAGATGCTCGAGAATCTATCGAAGCTCACTGCTGACGAAGCCCGTGAGCAACTCGTGGCAAGCCTCAAAGATGAGGCACAAACCAAGGCTTCGAGCTACATCAAAGACATTATGGAGCAGGCAAAGCTCTCTGCAACAAAAGAAGCAAAGAAGATCGTTGTTGAAACCATTCAGCGCACCGCTACCGAGCACGCCATTGAAAACTGCGTATCGATCTTCAACATTGAGAGCGATGACATCAAAGGAAAGATCATCGGACGCGAAGGCCGTAATATCCGCGCGCTCGAAGCAGCCACTGGTGTCGAAATTATCGTTGATGACACTCCCGAGGCTATTATCATATCAGGCTTCGATCCGGTAAGAAGAGAAGTTGCAAGGCTATCACTTCACAGACTTGTGCAAGATGGACGCATTCACCCTGCGCGCATTGAGGAAATCGTGGCGAAGACAATGAAGAACATTGAAGACGAAATTGTTGAGATCGGTGAACGTACGGTTATCGACCTGGGAATCCATGGTCTGCACCCGGAGCTGGTCAAAATGGTAGGCCGTATGAGATTCCGTTCTTCGTACGGACAAAATCTTCTTCAACACTCTCGCGAAGTGGCAAACCTTTGCGCTATCATGGCCTCCGAGCTCGGCTTGAATGTAAAGCAGGCAAAACGTGCCGGACTTCTTCACGACATCGGAAAAGTGTGGACCGAAGAGCTTGAGAAGCCGCACGCGATCGTAGGGATGGAGCTTGCTCAGAAATACAAAGAGCATCCGGTGATCTGCAACGCCATTGGCGCTCACCACGATGAAATCGAAATGACAAACATCATCTCCCCGATCGTTCAGGCTTGTGACGCTATCAGTGGTGCACGTCCTGGCGCAAGACGCGAGGTAATGGAACAATATATTAAGCGCCTCAGGGAACTTGAAGACGTTGGCTTGAGCTTCGATGGTGTTGAGAAGTGTTACGCCATCCAGGCAGGACGCGAGTTACGTGTAATCGTGGATGCTGAGAAAGCAAGTGACGAACGCGCGGGCCAGCTCAGCTTCGATATCTCGCAAAAAATTGAACGCGACATGCAATACCCAGGACAGATCAAAGTCACTGTAATTCGCGAAATGCGCAGTGTGGCTTACGCGAAATAAGCCGGTCACTATCCTTTCGAACATCAAAAGCCTGCGGATCCATTCCCAGGCTTTTTTGTTTCCTAACGCATGATAGGCGCACGAAAAAACGCAATGAATTTGTTTGGACGGTCATGTATTTGACTTCCAAAATATTATTTTTAGAGAATACCCATCTCAGATGCATATCCCTCGTGCGGTCGGCTTTATTACTTTTTTGCTCTTGACGCAGCAAGCTTTTGCGCAAGTGGCTGACCGCGATACCTCGTATATCACCACAGCAACTGCTGAGCTGCGGAACCGCTACTATGCAGAACGAAAATCAGAAAGCCTTCTCTACACCGGTAGCGATTACGCGGAATATGAAGCCATTGCTAATGAGCATCCTTTTTTCCTAACAGATGACTGGATATATGGCGAGGTGCGATATAGTGACAACACCTACACTAACATCCCTTTGCAGTTTGATATTTACCGACAGAAACTTATTACCGAACATCCTGCAAGTGGACGGAAACTCGAACTAATTCCGGAGCATGTCTCGTGGTTTACAATAGCGAACCATCAGTTTGTGCGTCTGAATGAAAGCAACGTGCCGCAAGGATATTATGAACTCTTAGCAGACGGCAAAGCCAGACTACTGGCGAAACATTCAAAAGCATTCCAGGAAAGCACTGTGACTGGCAAGCTGGAAGTACGAACAGAAGAAAACACGAAGTATTTTATTTATAGCAATGCCGCACTCCTGCCTGTCAGAAGTAAAGCCACGTTGCTCGATGCGCTCGCTGACAGGAAAACCGAGCTTGCCCAGGAAATCAGATCAAAGCGAATCAATTTCCGGCATGACAGACAACAGGCGATGATCCAAACGGTAAAAGTTTATAACAGCCTGCCGAAGCCATGAAAGCACTCAGACTAATCCTGATCTTTGCATTTGCTTCCATTGTTTCCTTTGGCCAGGAACAAAATATCGTTTCTATCAACCTGCAGGGCGGCACGTTCGAGCAATTGGCGTTGACAATTGAAAAGCAGACGAAGTTCAAAGTATACTACAAACCTGAGTGGACCGATAGTCTTAAAATAAACCTCTCAACGTCAGCTCCGGTTGAACGTATATTTTCCGAAATCTTAACGGGCACGGATTTGCATTTCACTATTCATCAGCGGCACATCTTCGTCACCCATGAGCGTCCCATTGCCTCCGCGCTGCCAGCAGATTACTTTGGTGTTGAGCAAAAATCAGCAACTGCGAAAGTCAATAACTTTGATTATAGCGATTATGAGAAGCGGCAAAAGCGGCAAAAGACGTTGGAGGAAAAGGTATATTCGATTGGCCTTAGCCCCCAATCCTCCTCAAGTAAAGCAACCATTGCCGGAACCGTGATGAATGCCAGCAACGGTGAACCGATTGTTGGAGCATCGATCTTTGTTGAAGATGAATCCAACGGAGTAGCTACTGATGTGTCTGGTTTTTATTCAATAACGCTTTCAAAAGGCAAGCACACGATGCGAATCACCAGTCTTGGAATGAAGGCTACCGTTCGGCAGGTGCTCATCAATGGTAACGGTAAACTGAACATTGAGCTCGAAGAAGACGTCACTCCCCTGAAGGAAGTTGTCGTTGAGTCAGATCGCGACCAAAAAGTGATGGGGCTTCAAATGGGCACCGAAAAACTCGACATCAAAACGATGAAGCAGATGCCTTCTGTGCTCGGTGAGGTAGACGTGCTCAAAGTTGTTCTTACGCTGCCAGGGGTGCAATCGGTTGGTGAAGGTTCGTCAGGTGTCAACATCCGCGGAGGCGCAACCAACCAAAACCTGATCCTCTACAATGACGCGGTCGTCTACAACCCCTCTCACCTGTTCGGATTCTTCTCAGCCTTTAATCCCGACATCCTTAAAAGCGTTGAGTTGTACAAAAGTGGTGTGAACGCAGAATATGGAGGAAGGCTTTCGGCTGTGCTTGATGTCGTTACAAAAGAAGGGAACTTGAAGAAATTCTCCGCCTCCGGGGGCATCAGTCCAATCACGGGAAGGTTAATGATCGAGGGACCGATTAAGAAAGACCGAACTTCATTCCTGGTCAGCGGCCGCTCAACTTATTCAGACTGGTTGCTAAGGCGGTTAAATAAAAAGCAATTCAAAAATAGCTCGGCTTCTTTTTATGACGTGAATGCCACTGTCAGTCACAAGATCAACGACAAGAACTCAGTGCAGGCATCGGTCTATCAAAGCTATGACGAATTTCAACTTGACAGCGACACCCTTTACAGTTATGGTGAACGGAACGGATCGCTGAAATTCAAACATGTATTCAACAATAAGCTTTACGCAATTGCTACCGGAAGCTTCTCGAGATACCACTATGCCGTCTCAACCGATGAAAATCCAGCCGAGGCTTCTGAGATGAAATTTTCCATCAACCAGTTAAATGGAAAAGCCGACTTCAGTTATTTTCAAAATGCGCGTCAGACCATCACGGCCGGAATTCAGGCAACTCGTTACGATCTTTCACCCGGGTCTCGAACTCCGCTTGGTGAAGCTTCTAATATTGAGCAGAATGTTCTTCAGGATGAGCAAGGTCTCGAGTCAGCGCTTTACGTTGGCGAAAACATCGAGATAACCCAAAAGCTGTCGGTGTATGGCGGCTTACGATATTCGTTCTATCAATTTCTGGGACCTAAAGATGTTTTCACCTATCACTCCGAAGGAACGAAGTCTGTGGCCACAATGGTTGATACGCTCAGCTTTGGTAGCGGAAAACCCGTGGCCACGTATCACGGGGTAGAACCGCGCCTCTCAGCAAGATTCCTCATTGGAAAAAGTGCGTCATTAAAATTCAGTTACAACCGAATGAGGCAATACATCCAGATGCTTTCGAATACAACAGCGATCGCACCAACAGACATCTGGAAGCTTGCAGACAAATATATCCGTCCGCAAGTCGGGGATCAATATTCACTCGGCTACTACGTTAATTTAAAAGGAGGATCATTTGAGTTCTCGTCAGAGGTTTACTACAAAACAATGAAAGATGTTCTCGATTACAAGAATGGGGCGCAACTTTTACTTAATCATCACATTGAAACGGACGCGGTGAGTGCAGAAGGTAAGGCATACGGTGCCGAATTCATGATCAAAAAACCAGCAGGGAAATTAAACGGATGGTTCAGTTACACATACTCACGAACCTTCCTGAGAACAGTAAGCGACCTTCAGGCAGAGACCGTGAATAGTGGCCGTTATTATCCGAGCAACTACGACAAGCCACATGCCGTCAATTTCATCAGCAACTACAAGTTCAACAGGCGATTTAACTTCTCCCTGAACTGCACGTACTCAACGGGGCGTCCAATAACGATTCCACTCGCAAAATATGAGGTGAACGGAGTTGAACGAACCTATTACTCGGAGCGAAACGAATTCAGGATCCCAGACTACTTCAGAACCGATCTTTCTGTGAACGTTGAAGGCAATCACAAAATAAAAAAACTGGCGCACAGCTCCTGGACGCTCGCGGTGTATAACCTGACGGGAAGAAAAAATGCGTACTCGGTTTATTTTGTTTCAGAAGGAGACGAGATCAAAGGCTACAAGCTTTCCGTGTTTGCACGACCGATTCCAACAATCACCTATAATTTCAGATTTTGATGGACCGCAGGATTGCACCTTTGTTCGCCATTGTCCTCTTATCCCTCGCCATCGGTTGTGTGGAGCCTTTTGATATCCCCGTGCGGAATGAAGATGTTGGGTTCCTGGTGGTGGACGGTTATATCAACACAAACACGCATACCGCTACCGTCTCACTTTCACGCGCTATTCCTCTTTCTTCCAGCGCTGCTTTCCCGCGCGAATTAAATGCTTCGGTTTTCATCGAAGAGGATGGTGGCGAGGAAATTCAGCTCAACGATTTAAGCAATGGCATCTACGAGCGAACAGACATGCGATTTGTTAACGGAAAACGCTTTCGTCTTCGCCTGATCACGGCCAGCCGAAGAGAATACACGTCCGAATACATCATCGCAAAGAATACTCCTCCAATTGATTCGCTTTCGTGGAGCGCTTCACCGGAAGGCGTTACCATCAAACTCGATACGGAAGATCCCGAAAACAAAACAAAATATTACCGATGGGAATTTTCGGAGACCTGGAAATACGATGCAACGTTTTCATCCGAGTACAAACTCGAGCATGGGTTTGCCGTACCAAGACCCCCTGCCGAACAAGTCAAGACATGTTACGCCTCTGAACCTTCATCTCAGATTATTACCGGCTCAACAATAAATTTCACCACCGACAAATTTGTAGATCAGGAAATCACAGTAATCCCCTTCCTATCACAAAAGACGAGACTGCACTACAGCATCCTGGTGAAGCAATATGCATTAAGCAAAGAAGGATACGACTACTGGCAGCAATTAAGCATTAACACAGAAAGTCTGGGTGGGCTTTTTGACCCACAGCCTTCGCAGCTTCGCGGGAACATTACGCGATCAGACGATTCGGATGAGCCTGTGATCGGATACTTTGATGGTGGATCTGTCTCCGAAAAAAGACTGTTCATTGAGTATCGTGAATTACCGGATTATTTGCAGGTTATCCCAATAAACTATGAATGCAGACAGGAGTTGATGACGCTAGACAGCCTTCACACGCTTGACAACACCTATTTATTGACCCACGCTGTGTATTGGGATTTTATTCTTGTAGGATATAACTATACTCCAGTTGAGTGTGCAGACTGCAGACAACAAGGAGGCACAACTCAAAAACCATCTTTTTGGCCGAATTAAATGATGAATCAAGCGCTACGTTCGTTGGTTTTTATCTCGATGCTTTGCGCAAATGTGCACATCGCGTCTGCTCAGTCAAGTGACACGCTACTCGCAAGGTTCATCCGGTATCGAAAAAATATTGTCCATGAAAAGATCTTTCTACACCTCGACCGCACCAGCTACCTCACGGGCGAAACACTTTGGCTCAAGGTGTATTGTGTAGAAGCCGGCACATTGAGCCCCATCGATCTGAGTCGTGTAGCCTACATTGAAATTATTGATCGTAGCGGGAAACGCGCGCTTCAGACTAAAATTGAATTGAAGGACGGCAAAGGCAATGGTGCGATCTTTCTTCCAGCTACATTACCGTCAGACAACTACACTGTGGTTGCCTACACAAGCTGGATGAAGAATTTTCCAAAAGAATATTTCTTTCATCAGCCTGTCACCATCGTAAATCCGTTCCGCGCATCAGATCACGTTATCGCGCCAAAGCCCGCTGCGGACATTGACGCACAGTTTTTTGCTGAGGGAGGAACAATCCTGGCCGGTGTCGATGCGAGAGTTGCTTTCCGGGTAGTTGATCAATCTGGGAAGGGAATTGATTTTACCGGTGTATTGAAAGATGATTCGGGAAATACGTTGGCAACGTTCAGACCATCCAGGTTCGGCCTCGGCAGTTTCCACGCCACGTTTGAAGCTGGCAAAAGGTACGTTGCTGAAGTTACCCACGGTGACGGCAAGGTTGAAAGAGTTAATCTTCCTGAAGTCCAGGTGACAGGATACGCTATGCAGGTGGTAGAGGGTGACGACCAGTTTGACATCACCGTGAGCGCAAGTGGTTTTGATGAACCCCTGGTTTTTCTTTTCGCTCACACGAACAATCAAACGATTCAATGTAAATCAGCCTTCATAAAAAATGGTAAGGCAGCTTTCGCGATCAAAAAGAATTCACTTAAAAAAGGCGTAACACATCTGACACTATTCAACTATTCGCTCGAGCCCGTTGCCGAACGCCTTGTCTACACCAGACCCGACCGAACGGGCACAGCACATATCAAAACAGATAATTCTGACTACAGCCCGCGAAGGCCGCTTAAGATCGCTGTAACGTTGTCAGACAAGACAGCAAGGCGTTATGACGCTTCAGTTTCAATTTTCAGAAAAGACTCCGTACCGTCTTTCGATCATCAGGCAATAACTTCCTACCTCAACTTCACTTCAGACCTGCACGGTCAAATCGAAAATCCCAACTATTATTTTGAATCCGGGACAGCTGAGGATTTTGACCACGTGATGCTTACACACGGCTGGCGAAAATTCTCGTGGGAGAAAATCAGTCGATCGGACTTTACGTTTCGTTGGCTGCCTGAAGTGGAAGGGCCCATTCTCGAGGGAACGTTGCTTGACGAAACAGGCAAACCAGCACGGAATATCGGTACGTACCTTTCAACACCCTCAAAAAAGATCCAACTTTACACTTCCGTGAGCGACACGGCAGGAAATATTCGTTTCACGCTTAGCAAGCTGCGAGGTCCGAGACAAATTTATTTGCAGACTAACTTCGAAAAAGACAGTCTCTACCAGTTCAGATTAAGAAGTCCATTTCACGAATCGCCTGGAAGCTACACTTAACCACCATTGATGCTCTCCAGGAATATCGCGGGTACATTGACCACCCGTAGCATCGCTATGCAGGTTCAGGATATCTTTACTGAAAGCGAGCGTTCACTTTTTACGGAAGTTGATTCGTTACCATTCTTCGGCAAACCGGATGAAACGTATTACCTGGATGACTTCACACGATTTCCGGTGATGGAGGAAGTTATGCGCGAATATGTGAAAGGTGTTTGGGTGCGAAAGCGAAAAAATGAATTCGTCTTTATTGTTTTGGATCATATCAATAAATCCGTTTTCAACGAGAACCCGTTGATCCTCCTGGATGGCGTTCCGGTCTTTCGTGTCAATGATATCATGAATGTAAATCCGTTGAAGATTAAACGGATCGATGTGCTGACCAGGCAGTTGTATCTTGGGAAAATAAGCCTTCCGGGTGTCGTCAGTTTCCGAACCTATTCACAGGACCTTGCAGGGATCACACTCGATCGCAAGAATTTTGTTCTGGACTACGAAGGTCTGCAGGCCGCCCGAACGTTCTTCGCGCCAGTGTATGACTCCGAAAGACAACGAAGCACGCGCGTGCCGGATCAGCGCAGCACCTTGTTATGGATGCCAACTGTAACGATTGCAGATGGGCAAGCATCGGTCACTGCCTACACGTCTGATTTGCCAGGGACATTTGAAATTCAACTTCACGGGATCAGTGATGATGGAGAGACGATTACCGGTCAGCACACTTTTACGGTTTCCAATTTCAATAATTAGATTTAAGTCTTAATTTGACGTGTGCTTCTTAATCGGATTGCCGTCAAGGTTGCCTTTTTCCTAAACGGATTTATTTACGCCAACTGGGTTTCGCGGCTGCCGCGTATCCAGGAATTGTATGGCGCAGACAACGGCACCATTGGACTGGTGTTACTTGCGATGTCGCTCGGTGCAGTTGTTGCCATGCCTTTTACCGGATGGATAATCATTAAAAACGGAAGCCGCGTGATCACATTGATCGCTGTTATCCTGTACTGCGCGTTCGTTCCTCTTATTCCGTTCATGCCTAACATTGGTGCGCTCTTTGCGCTTTACCTCACGATGGGCATTGTTACCGGAACATTGGATGTTGCCATGAACGCTCAGGCTGTGATGGTGGAAAAGGCCTATCAGAAGCCGATCATGACATCCTTCCACGCGCTGTTTAGCATAGGCATGGCGTTAGGTGCGTGGTGCGGTGCCCTCTTCGCAGATCTCCAGTTTGACCTTTCGTCCCATTTGTCAGTCATTGTCATCATCTCACTTATGGCTGCGTTCTGGGTAAGCAGAAATCTCATTCATGACAAGCCAGATCCGACCGTAAAAGAAGATGGCCCGCTCTTCCGCTTTCCAAACAGAGCGCTGGTTGGTGTTGGCATCATCGCCTTTTGCTGCATGATGGGTGAAGGCGCAATGTCAGACTGGACTGTTAACTATATGGAGAACATTGCCCTGGCGTCAAAAGCTACCGCCCCTATTGCGCTTTCGGCATTTGCCACCGCAATGACATTGGGAAGAATTTTTGGAGATCGCATCCGAGCCTCGTGGGGAGACACAAAATTGATCATGATTGGTGGTGTTACTGCAAGCCTGGGACTGGCATTATCAATAGCAATTCCTGAAACCATGCCAGCAATCGCAGGATTTTTCCTGGTCGGCCTCGGCTTGTCAACGATCGTTCCAATAACATATTCCATTGCTGGAAACGTCAAGGACCTGCCCTCGGGTGTTGGCCTGGCCATGGTAACAACAGTGGGTTATGCAGGTTTCCTATTTGGACCTCCAATCATTGGATTCATTGCGGACCTCTCAAATCTGCGTGTGGGACTCTCCGTTGTGATTGTCCTGTTCGTTGCAATGACTGTTCTCGGCTTTGCCCGGATGAAATCAACAAAGTAAGCTATGGATATCAAACATGACCAGACCGACTCGAAAGGCGTATTTTTCATTGGAGAAAAGAATAAACCACTTGCCGAGATGACCTACAGTAAAGCCGGTGCTGAGACGATTATTATCGACCACACGCAAGTTTCGGACGAATTAAAAGGTAAAGGGGCGGGTAAGCAGCTCGTCACCGCTGCAGTTGACTATGCGCGACAAAATGGGATCAAGATTATTCCTTTATGCCCGTTCGCGAGATCTGTATTTGAAAAAGTAACAGAATTTCGGGACGTGCTTAAATAACTAATTGGACGATTTTAACTGAGCCGCTTTCGCGCGGTAAACATCGCCTTCTTTTCCCGGCAGCAACTCACCGAGGCGAACATATACATCAACTTTCGATTCATCGTAGCTCACCGCCTCCTTGTAAAGTTCAATTGCGCGGTCCGTCTCGTTATCTCTGTCATGAAGATATCCCAGCACGTGGCAGATCCATGCATTGCGCAGTCCGTTAGCATATCCTTCACCATACCAGTATTTGGCGGAATCGTAACGTTGCTGCTCGTAGTAGTTATCACCCGCAAGTTGCATAGCATCGTAGTAGTCTGGCGTTCGTTGCAGCAGGTTGAACGCCTCCCCCAACGATTTGCGAAAATTCTTCTGGTAATAGAAGGTGAGCGCCTTGTTGTAGCGTGCGAACTTGAAGTCAGGATCAATCCTGAGAGCGTCTTCAAACTGATTGACGGCCTGATCATAATGCTGGCGGTTGATCGAAAGGATGCCGATGCCATTTAGCGCATCGAGATTTTCGGGATCATCCGCGAGGATCTTTCGATAATAGTATTCTGCTGAATCATAATTCCCGGAATACCGCGCTTCCTCCGCTTTGTCATACAATTCGCTTGAGTTGGCGTATTCTCCACCCACATCATCGGCAAAAAACACAGATAAAACAATGATGAAAAAAATTCCTCCAATAAACAGCATCACCATCAACGCAAATCTACGGCTGTTTTCCTGCTGGCGGTTTATATTTTGCGCCTTACCGGATGCAGTCCCGCGCTGACTTCTCAAGGAATCAAAGAATTTTGAGAAGCTGTCTTGATTCTGGTTGTGTTGCCGAGGCCTTTTTTGATAGTGCGCATCACCTTGATGCGTTCGGTTGGAGTACGCAAGGAAGAAGAAAAACACCGCTGCACCAAGGGAAGTGTAGACAAACGAGTCGTCTAGCGACCACGTAAAGGCCATGACGAAAAGCAACGCGAACCCAATGAAAAAATAGGTTCTGGATTTTCTTCCCGTGTTCGGTGCAGGGTTAGAACCATCG
>DASWTP010000021.1:0-57016 GCA_036402075.1 Chryseosolibacter sp.
TGAAACGAATCAGTAATCGTTACGAAGGGAAGAATGTTGCTGGCGTACTTCTGGTTTCCGATGGACTGTTTAACGCTGGACTGTCTCCGCTCTACGCAACCTACAACTTTCCCATTCACACGCTGGGGGTGGGCGACACAACGACACGATCGGATATCTCCATTCGAAACATCGCCTACAACAAGCTCGCGTACCAGGGCAACAAGTTCCCCTTGCGTGCAGAAGTTCAGGTAAAAAATCTTCCGGCACAACCAATCGCTGTATCGTTGTATAAGCGCGGGCGGCTTATCGACAAGCAAACACGCAACTCAACGGGCGACCAGATCATAACTTTTGATTTTCAGCCACTGGCTGACGAGCAGGGCATTCAGAAGTATGACATCGAAGTTGAATTGAACCCAAATGAGTTCAACCGAAGGAATAACCGGTCATCCGTCTTTGTGGAAGTAGTTGAAGGCAGGAAAAAGATTCTTGTTGTTGCTCCGGCCCCGCATCCAGACATCAAGGCTCTTCGCGAAGTGATCGAAAAGAACTCAAACTATGAATTCCTGCTGCACATTCCTGCTGTGAGCGAACAGCAGCCAAGCGCATTGCGTCCTGAAGATATTGACCTGGCGATTTTCCACCAGTCACCGGACCTCCGCGGAAAAACGGCTGCGTTATTCCAAAACTTTGCAAGGAGCAAAACCTCATTGTTCTTCGTGCTGGGGCAGCAATCGGACATTCCCCTCATTGCACGACAGAACATGCCGCTGAAATTCGAGAATGCCCCTCGCGAATTTGATGAAGTCACTCCCGTCACCAACGCTTCGTTTTCAAACTTCGCATTGTCTCCGGAAACAAACACGCTCGTGTCAAACTATCCACCCGTAAGTGTTCACTACGGTAAGGTTCAGATACCCGTGAGTGCAACACCTTTGCTTTTCCAGAAAGTGGGAAGTGTGCCGACCGAAAAACCGTTGCTCTCCGTGGATCAGCAGGATTCCAAAAAAATTGCGATTATGCTTGGCGAGGGGTTGTGGCGATGGCGTTTGAATGAATTCGATCGCACAGAAAATACCGCTGCGTTTGATGAAGTATTCGGTAAGTTGATCCAGTTTCTGACTACCAGTGACGACAAACGGAAATTCAGAAGCTATCCGATTCAGCAGGAATTTTCTAACACAGAACCTGTGGTGTTCGAGAGCCAGGTTTACAACGACATCTTCGAGCCGATTTATGGCAACAAAATCCAAATTGAAATAAGCGAACAGAATGGAAAGAAATCTGACTACACGTACGTGACGAGCCCGGGCAACTCCCGTTACCAGATTGGCGGTTTGCAGGAAGGTGTTTATCGTTATAAATCCAGAACGGAGATCAACGGCAGAACAGAAGAGGTACGTGGCGAATTTGCGGTTGTTGAACGCCAGGCGGAATTGCAAAACCTTACTGCCGATTTCAATTTGTTACGTAAGCTCTCATCTAATACAGGTGGCAGGTTTTTCAAATCGGATGAAATGCAGGATTTACTCGGTTACTTTCAGCGCTCAGAAGCGAAAAGTGTTATTCACAGCGAAGAGACCTACGACTCGATCATCAATTTGAAGTGGGTGTTCTTCCTGTTGGTTTTGTTCGTGA
Organism: Chryseosolibacter sp.; assembly: GCA_036402075.1. Taxonomy (GTDB): domain Bacteria; phylum Bacteroidota; class Bacteroidia; order Cytophagales; family Cyclobacteriaceae; genus Chryseosolibacter. The sequence continues at coordinate 1,621 of DASWTP010000021.1, forward strand.
CTGCCGAGTGGGGCCTTCGAAAATATCACGGCAGCTATTGATTGGGTTTCTTCAACAAATCGTTAATAGCCTCTTCAGCATTTTCAAATCTAAATCGATAGCCAGCATCCATAATTTTTTTTGCTGACACCAGATTTCCTGTCACCACGATTTCGGCCATCTGGCCGATGATCGCCTTTAGCACGAAGCCGGGAACTGGTGGAAGAAACACAGGTTTGTTCAATGCCTTTCCAATCAGTTGTGTCATCGTCTTATTGTCGACTGGATTCGGTGCCACAGCATTATATGGTCCTTGCATAAATTGATCGTAAATCGCTTTCACAAAGATTTCACATACGTCTTCGATATGAATCCAGCTCACCGGTTGTCTGCCCGAACCTAATGGAGCGCCTGCGAAATAGCGCACCGGGTTTGCCATTTGAACCAGGGCACCGCCCGCGGCACTCAATACGATTCCGATTCTTATTTTAACCACTCTAATGTCCAACGTGGCAATTTTGTCAACCTCATTTTCCCAGGCGCGCGTCACTTGTGCCAGGTAGTCGTGCCCGGAGTTGCTCTGCTCATCAAACCAATTCGTCTCATCCTCAAATCCATAGTACCCAATAGCAGATGCCGAGATAAACTGCTTTACGCGGTGATTGCCTTTCTTCAATCGTTCATATAACAGCCGGGTAGATTCTGTCCTGCTCTTCAGAATTTCTGCTTTCCGTGCGGCAGTCCATCGCTTTTCGCCAACACTTGCGCCTGCCAGGTGTACGATTGCATCGGTGTCTGTCAGTGCATCTTCATCGAGGATACCATTTTCAACATCCCAATGATATCGCGTCCCAGATCTCGCGGCACGACTGAGGGTAGCTACCGTTGCGCCACGCGAAGAAAGGATTTCGGTCAAACGACTGCCAATGAGACCGCTCGCCCCAGTGATCAAGATGTTTTTCGGTGTTTCCATCAAATGGCTGGCTGGATTTTTGATTAAGTTTGTAAAGTAAACCCATACTACGCAAAAATGTTCATCGCACACATAGCCTCCCTTCTGATTTGTTTGACAGTGGCCGGCACGAGCCTCGCTCAAACAGTAAAGGTTAAGAAAGAGCAAACCCGCATTAAAAATAATTATGCGGAGGGTTTTGAAGTGGAACTTCCGGGCACATATGAAGAGGTTGACGAGGCCCTCGAAAAATTAATGAAGTCGCTCGGCAAGAGTAAGGAGAGTGAAGGATATTTCGCGGTAGCGGAACCTTCCATCATCGGTCGCGCCTACACTTCTCCTGTCTATGGATCGACCAAGCAAGTGGGGAACATGATCTCCGCGTGGATCGGTATCAGGAAGGCGGAATGGAACGAGAGGGACGCTGAAACAGTCTCTAACGCGCTGGAAGGAATGATGCACGACTTTGGAATTGCCTTTCATCGCGACAAGATCCAGAAGCAGATCGATGAAACGCTTCGCGCTGCACAAGCTGTGGAGCGCCAATCACAGCGATTGGCAAATCAAAACAAATCGTTGAACTCGAAGATTGCCAACAACAAACAGGAAAAAATCGAGCTTGAGAAATCACTAGTGAATAACAAGATCGAGCTCGAGACACTGACCAGGCAGCTCGAGAAGAATAAAAAAGATCAGGATTCGGTTGCTGTAGCCGCACAGCAAATTCAGAAAGTGCTGGAGATGCACCAGGATCGTCAGCGAAAAGTGAATTAGCGCGCAGAATCGGATTCCGCTTGTTGTCGCGCCTGCTCCAGGAACTTCCACGAAGAGTTTTCAGTGTAGTCCCACCGGTTCAGTTTCGTATTGTAGTAGAAATCGCGATTGGGGGTGTGCACGAAAAGTTTGTTCCCGAGATAGGATTTTACCGATCCCGTGCGCATCATTTCTTCGAAAAGAATTTTGCCTCGCTCATCCATTTCTGATTTAGTGAGGCGCGGTGTATGGTAAAGAAGATTCATGAATACAATGCTGCCATTTTGGTCAACCCGAAAATATCCGCCAATCCCGCGATAGTGTTCGTATAGGCTCGTCAGGTCACGGTACCTGAAGAAGAAAAGCGAAGCTGTATCAAGTTTCAAAAAATACGTTAGCTCACCGTTGGCCAATTGAATGAAATTGTTGTAAAACGGCTTGTTAACGGCTAGAAATCGCTCCTCAAAAGAAAACTCGTCCGATTTGCCAATCACGTACGGTGCAATCTTTGCGAGCGTTGTTTCATAGTCGCCTGTTGAAAGGTTTTCCTTGGCCAGGTAGCTTCGTTCACACGCCACCAGCAAAACGCAAAGTAAAACGAGGACTAAATATCGCATAGAAAAAAATAAAAAGAGTCTAAGGCCATTGAAGACCTTAGACTCGTAAACCTGTCGAATATCTTTAGTAGTTAGCATTGTTTGGATCGAAGTTCACCCATGCTGCTGTGAAGTTCCAGTCCGCTGCGCTGGCCGTTCCGAATGCACCTTTATAAGCTGCATTTTCAAAGAAAGAATCAGCGCTCAGGTTAGTAGCGCCTGTGAGGTATGGACTCGATGCAATTTGAAACTTAGGGAAGTTTTCAAAGCTATAAAGCGAACCTGCTGGGAATGCTCCAAACACACTCGTGATAGTGCTTTCCAGGGTGTTATCCGTTGCAAAATTTGCCGGTGCGGATGCTCCTGCTGCAGCTTGCGTAGTATTCGAGATAAACACATTACCTGTTACCACTGATCCTGCGGTAGCAAAGTTTGTTGAGTTAGGGAATCCTGTGATGATCGAATTGTGAACCTGAATTCCCGAGTTGCTGTTAATCTCAAGTGCCGCACGATAGAAACCGTTGATGCTCGCTGCTGCTCTGAACAACAATGGACCTAGTACGGTTACATGTGAAAACTTAGGCGCTGAATGGCGTGAAGCTCCTCCAACGGTAGGCGCAGTTGCCGAGTTGTTACTTGACGACTCCCATGCCCGTGAACCTGAGAAGTCAGCTACTGCCGGGTCGCGAACAACAAGCGCATATTGAACTTTTCCATTATATCCACGGTCTGTATCGAAATCGTCATCGATGGTGGAGTAAGCAATCAGGTATTTGTGGTTAACTGATCCACCGAACCACTCGTATGCATCATCGTTTCCGTAACTTACCATGATGTGATCAATCGTTGTTCCAGAGCCAACGGAGCCAAGCGTAAGGCTGTTCAATTCGTTATCCTGAGAAAGGGCAATACCAGCAAATTCAATGCGGACATATTTCAAGATGCCGGAGTTATCATTGTCAACTGCGTTTCCGGAGCCAGGGCCATAGACGCCATTCTCAGATCCGGCAGAAGCCGTAATACCCTCAATGGTCGCGGATGCTGCGTTGCTGTTGTAAGCTTTTCCAAGAATAACAAGTCCACCCCAATCACCGCGATTTCGAAATCCTTTCGGAGCCGCAGACGTCATGATTATCGGGTTTGTTGCCGTTCCCTGAGCATCAATGGAAGCACCGCGGTTAATGATCAGCGTTCCATCGCTGTCCTTATCGCCCATGATCAACGTTCCTGCAGGGATGGTAAGTTTTGCGGGTGCATTAACATACACTTTACCTTTCAGCAGGTAGCGTTTGGTTGCGTCAAGCGTGGTATTCGTGGTGATGTTTCCTTCAAGCGTGATTGTCTGCGCTGTCAGCGTAAGATTCAGCAGTGCCGTAGCTGAAGTGTTCTGATTTGCCTTGTCCGTTACCGTAAGGGTTACACTCCCGGCACCTGCCGTTGCGCCTGCGGTAAAGGTTATCACAATTGTCCCTTCAGTCTCACCATCATTCCCATCGGTTTTTACAACTGCAGTCCCACCAGTAGCCGCTACGGAGCTTGACAGGAATCCTCCTGGAGCCGAATAGGCGAATTCGACATCGGTAGCAACACCGATCTGAACGTCAGTAGTCGCTGAGGGAGGCGTAATAGATGGTACAACTGGTTTTGGATTTTCATCATCACAGCTTTGAATCATCGCCACTGAAAAAAGCGCGATGAATACAGCGAGCAGTCTGCTGAGGTGTTTCATGGTTACGTGTTTAAAGGTTTTCATTGTAATTGGATTCAAAATTACTCGGTCAATTCCGCGACCCGTTTATGAACCGATTAAGCTTTTATGAATGCAGTGTTAACAATTTCACGATACGTTAATACAGCAATACGAAAATCAAAAAGGACGGTGTGTGCCGTCCTTTTGATGTGGATTACGCGCCAACAACGCTTTAAAATTTTAAAGACACACCCAGCGTCATATACTGTCCGTTACGCGTGCTTCTGACCATTTTGTTTGTTGACGCATCGGTCACATCATTGTCAAGATTTGCATCTTCGCGGATATAAGAACGTGAATTGAAGACATCGCTGATTCCAAAACGGATATCTGCACGCTGCGAAATACGCTTTGAAACCGTTAGGTCAAGCGCATGGCGCGGCATTTCCCACCAGCTCGGTTGACCAAGCAGACCTACAAACGCAATCCGCTTACCGAAGATGTTGTATTGTATATTCGCCTGAATTCCATTATCGTTATCATCGTAAAAAATTCCAGCATTGATAATGTATGGTGATTGCCCTTGCATCGGCCGTGAATCCTTCTCCTGAAGCGTTCCGTCATTTACCAGATTGATCTCGCTTACAATATAGGCCGCATTAAACACAACCGAAGTGTTATTCAGGAAACGGCTTGCTGACGTATATGCCAATGACTTTCTAATTTCGACCTCGGCCCCATAGCTCAACGCTTTGTCCGCATTGTTGAATAAGAACACTGGATTGTCCGTTCCGTTATCTATGTTCGTTTCGATTGGGTTATCGAAGTGTTTGAAGAAAAGTCCGGCCGACAAAAATTCAGCGGGTGTTGGATATTTCTCCCATCGGAGGTCAATATTCTGAATGTTTGCAATTGTAAGATTCGGATTTCCGAGAACATCTGCCTGATTGTCGAAATCATAAAACGAGAATGGCGCCAGTTCCCTGAACTCAGGTCTGTTTACAGTTTTGCTATAGGCAAGTCTTACAAGTGACGTGGTATTCAGGTCATATGATATGTTCACTGATGGTAAGATGCTGGTGACAGGATTGTTCACGCTTGCTGCTCCTGGGCCAACGGGAGTTTCCAACTTCTGAATGTTGTGTTCAACGCGAACTCCAGGAATTATCCTGAACTTTTCCGACAACGGCATGTTCAGGTTGGTATAACCCGCAGCCAGGATGTTCGTGGCATCGTAAGAATCAGTGACGTTGGTATTTTCGGAAATGATGTGGCCTCCCCGGAATGCAACATTTGACGGATTGAAAATCTGATCATACGGTAAGTTTCCGATAGCTGGGTCAAAACCATCCCGAGCGATATGACCGATCGAACGCGCATCAAATGTTCTTGCTTTGTACTCAAGCCAATAACCTGTTTTGAAAATAAACGCTTCCGTATATTTTGTCGGGTTGTCGATTTTCAATTCAAAATCCACGCGGTTTGTGGCGTTGTATTCCTTTAGATCCTGGTAAAAGCGCGCAGCATTTGAAGCACTTGTGGACGATGGAACAACGACCATGAATGGCGTCTCTTCGGTGGCGTTGATCTGGCGTGCCGTTACAAGTCGTTTCCAATCCGGCTCACTGCGGTTTGCAGACGTGTAACCCAGTATCCATGAGATCTTGGAGCGATCAGGGCTTAGGTCGTGCTTGCCCTCGAGCTGACCCGAATAGATTTCGCGGCCGATATAACGGGATGAGTAGTTCTTGTAATGTTGCTGGCGAAAATGGTTATCGCCTTCGCGAATGGTCGTTTGAGTAGTGCCGATTCTATTGTAAAGATTCCTGAACTCGATCTTGCTGCGATCACTGTACCGGAACGTCCAGTTGCTCAAGGCACCCAGCCTTACGTTGTTTGTAAACACATCGTCTTTGTAATTGAAAAAATCCTCGCTGGTAAAGTCGTCACCATAATTAAAGTACCGATTGAACTCAATCTCGTTGTACTGGTTCGTATTGCTGTAGTTAAGTGAATTAACGGTGCTGATAGAAACGACACCGATTGCCATATTTCGGCCGAGATCGGCACTGAAACGCATGTCAGGTTTTACGCTGACGTTTTCGACAGCCCATGTGTTTTCAAACTTGCGACTTTCCGCTTCAATTTTATTGATGTCGAAGCCGAGCTGGCTGTAGTTAGCGGGAGCTCCCGCTGGCAGCGCGCGGAATCCGTTGTCGAAACCTAACCACTCAGTGCTGGAACGCTGCTGCGATTGTCTTTCAGTAAACGTTGTGTTGAAACGATATCCAGCGCCTAAAGAGATATTGAAGAAATTTTCAGATGGCACGCTCTTCGTATCGATCTGAATTACTGAACCTGCAAAATCACCAGGAAATTCTGCGGAGCCGGATTTGTAAATGAGCATGCGATCAATCAAGCCGCTTGGTACAATGTCAAATGAAAATGCGCGAACGTCAGTCTCTGTGGATGGAGCAAGCACACCGTTTAACAGCACGTTGCTGTAGCGCGAGGACAATCCCCTCACGACAACGAAACGATTATCCTGTAGTGTGACGCCCGGAACGCGTCTCACCACTTGTGCCGCGTCACGATCTTGTGAAAGCGAAATTTGTTGTGCCGAAATTCCACTCACCACAAGTTTGCTTTCTTTAATTGCTGATATAAGGGAAACATCATTATTGATTTCGCGCGTCCCGGTTATCACCACCTCCTGCAGTTCAGAAACATCTTCCTGCATTTGTACCTGGATCGAAGAAATTTTTCCTGCTTCAACGACCACGTCCGGCACGGTGTGCGCTTTGTAGGTTACGAAGCTTATCGTTAGGTTATAGGTGCCGGGTTTTACATTCGGGATGGCGAACTTGCCATCGACATCAGTTTGCGACCCAACAGACGTTCCCTGGATCACAACGTTTGCCCCAATCACGGTTTCACCGGTTTTCCCATCTGTGACAGTTCCCGAAATTGTTCCGTTTTGCGCAAAACTGTAGCTGCCAATAAGAACGATGAGCAGGGTTAGAAGACTTCGCAACATAATTTTCTGATTTGCTGCAAAGGTCAGTCTTCAATATTACCTCACCTGAAACCCTGTATTACGAAATTGTTAATCTGATCCAATGCCTGATTGGAGGCCGGAACGGAAGATTATTTCGAAAAAAATTTATTGCAATTGACTTCCAGTCGTTTATAGAATGCAGCACTTAACATTATTCCAACAAAAACGCGATCTGGTTAACGATGAGATAAAGTTGAGTCTCGTTTAATGACGAGCTATTTCAGCTTTTGATATAGTGATGACTTGGAGTTTATTTATTGATTGGAATTTTGCTCAACAACACCTTAATGATATCTGTGGTCTTCACGTTGTCTGCTTCGGCTTCGTAGTTCAAAAGAATCCTGTGGTTCATCACGTCCAACGCAACTTCTTTGATGTCTTCAGGAAGAACATAGTCGCGGCCGTCCATATAAGCCATTGCTTTCGAAGCGAGGTTGAGGTTAATGCTCGCACGTGGCGAGGCGCCAAATTGAATATACTGCGCTTGTTCGTTGAGCTTGTATTCGAGGGGTCTGCGCGTGGCATAGACAAGCTCGATAATGTAATTCTCCAGCGACTCAGAGATCTTAACTTTATTCACGCCTTCCCGGATGGAGAAAATGTCTTCCTTCGACAGCACTTGGTTAACTTCATACTTAAACGTCATGTTTGAAATTCTGCGCATCACCTCCAACTCCTGTTGTTTGGTTGGATAGTTGACAGAAACTTTCAACATAAATCTATCGACTTGCGCTTCTGGAAGTGGATACGTTCCTTCCTGGTCAACCGGGTTTTGTGTTGCCATAACAAGGAACGGTCGATCAAGTTTAAAGGTCGTTTCGCCAATAGTTACAGTTTTTTCCTGCATCGCTTCGAGCAAGGCGGATTGAACCTTTGCTGGCGAGCGGTTAATTTCATCCGCAAGAATGATGTTCGCGAAGATCGGCCCTTTCTTAACCTCGAACTTGCCATCCTTTTGATTGTAGATCATTGTGCCGACAAGATCGGCCGGGAGTAAGTCAGGGGTAAACTGAATGCGTTGGAAGTCGAGGTGCAGAACCTGAGCAAGCGTGCTTACCGTTAACGTTTTTGCCAATCCAGGAACGCCTTCCAAAAGGATGTGCCCGTTAGTGAAAAGTCCAACCAAAAGCCGGTTCACCATATACTCCTGGCCCACCACAACCTTGCTGACTTCGCTGATTACCTGGCTGATCTTCTTCTTATGCTCCTGGTGTTGTTCGGCAACGACTGCTTCCATTTAAAAAGGATTAGAATTAAAAACGGCTAAAAATAGTGTTTAAATGTTATACCTGCGAAAATATGTGACAGAGCGCTATTCCGGAACTTTAAAGGTTAAAAGGTTGAAAATTATTGAATTTGAGGGGTTTTTGCTCCCCGAGCTTGCGTCATAGCCCGACCGGGTGCAAGGGTCAGGGCGCGGTGAGTTTTTGCGTCCCGTCAGCTTTTTGACAGGCCTGATCGGGCACGAACCCGTACAAAAAATCGTTGGTGGTTAGGATTGCGTTTAATTAACAAAGGCTTAATATTGATGCGAGCATGAAGTTTCTTCTGGTGACACTATTCATCCCGATGCTGTCGATGGCACAGGTCGAGCGTAGCGTTTCGCGAGAGACGCACGCGATCTTACTCCGGTTTCTCGAAGCAGAACAAAATCAGGTCGTCCCTTCCACCCAACGTGTTATGAATTTTCTGGACCGGTTAGCGAGCCAGTCTGATTCTTACCACGAGCATGAGCAACAATTCGTGCGGCAACTGTTTGTAAAAACACATGCACGGTTTCTGAAAACTTTCCGCGGTGATGCTACGTTCTCTCAGATTTTCAGTAACGGAAATTACAACTGCCTTACGGCTACAGCCCTGCTCGGCCTTGCGCTCAATCACTTCGGCTATTCATTCAGAATTTTTGAAACCAACCATCATATTTTTATTCTGGTCGACACGGATCGCGGTGTAGCCCTTCTCGAAACAACCGATCCCTTTGACGGTTTCACCACCGATGATAAGGTGATCGATCGGAAAATATCTTCGTACAAATCAGCCTCAGCCACCGAAACGGATTCGCGTGTTATTCAGTATCAATTTAAGACCTCAATTTACCGCCAGGTTAAACTCGAAGAGCTGATCGGCCTGCTCCATTTTAATCTCGCAGCGAGTGCATACAATGCGAGAGACTATGAAAATGCTATTTCACATCTCGAACTTTCCCGGAAATACTATAATTCAGGGCGCCTTCGCGAATTTTCAGATGTAATCCTTCTCACGTTGCAGGAGTCGAATCCAGCTAATGCCGGTCTGCTCACCGCCCGCATTCGCAAGCTCAAACAATCGTCAGCCGATGCTGGCGAAACTACATTTTAGATCCCATTTAACGTGCGAAAAATTCGACCACGAACCTTTGTGTTGGGTGATATTCATGGTGCCCACAAGGCATTGCTCCAATGTTTGCAACGAGCCGCGTTCGATTATGAAACTGATCACCTGATTGCCCTTGGAGACGTTGCCGATGGTTGGCCCGAAACGAAAAAATGCATTGACGAGCTACTGAAAATTAAAAACCTCACGTTCATTTTCGGCAACCACGATTTCTGGACACTCGAATGGATGGAGAGCGGCACAATCGATGACGTCTGGTATTCCCAAGGGGGTAAAGCCACGATAGACAGCTACCAGGGTACGATACCCCCTGAGCACATTGCATTTCTCAGAAGGGCACATCCGTACTTTAAGCTCAATGATAAAGTGTTCGTCCATGCCGGTGTCATGCGTGGATTTCCACTTGAGCACCACAGCATGCAGACACTGCTGTGGGATCGAAATCTTTCACGAATTGCAATCGACCGTTATCGACTCGGGGAGATTGAGAAGCTAACGGATTTTGAAGCGGTGTATGTTGGCCACACGCCTATCACTGGAAATAAACCAATCAAGGCCTGCGATGTATGGCTGATGGACACAGGTGCAGGTTGGTCGGGCGTGTTATCGATTATGGATGTGGAGAGCGAAGAATATTTCACCAGTGATCCAGTGCCTGAACTTTATCCGGGTATTGAAGGCCGCAAAAAAAGAACCTAGTTGTTACTGACTCCAAGCGCCACATTTTTCATTAGATCTAGCTCCGCCTCGGTAATTGATTTCGAGGAAAGATTTTCGAGCTTTAGAAAATCAAAATTATTTTTTTGGAAAAGCGTTGCGTAAATAACCATGGCCGACAGCAAGCTTCCATGCATTGTTGGGTGAAAGTCATCCGATGAGTACAGTGGAAAATCTTCGTTTTCATCCAGGATTTTTTTCCACGCTAACCCCGCCTCAAGAGCCCTGCCTCCCGCTGTATCCGCTGCCATTGCATATGATTTAATCACGTTCAAAAAATCAAAGTTTCTTTCACGCGAAGGCCAAACGGTGTACAGGCAGACTTTTGCCTTGCTTTTCCTGCACAGCTGGCTGAATTTGAGTGCGTACTCGACCAGGTTCGTTCGGCTTGCCGGCATTGCCGAAGGACCTTGCTGAAGTATCACGTAGTCATACTTTGTCCTCGCCAGAGCCGAAGATACCTGCGTTTCATTCCAATGATCTTCAAGGGCGTAATTGGGAAATGCGATCATCTCCGTAACGATGCTGGTCCCGTCCTCCTTTGCAATTTTCTCAACCAACAAAGGGAGGTTGTTCGTATAGGTCAGGCTGTTTCCAACAAAAAGGATTTTCGTTTGTGCATCGGCAAACATTGCTGCACCCAACAAGAAGAAGAATACCGGAAGTGGCCTAATTTGCAAAGGTGATGATTTCTGCTCCACGCGGATTCGTTATATACGAGTTGATGAGGTTTTGCACGGTTGGCGTCTCTGCACTCTTTTTCACGAACGTCCGTGCAGACTCAACATCAGAGATTGAAACCGTATTGTCAAAGAAACCATAGCCCAGGTAGTTTCCTTTCTCGACTAAAACCAGCGATTGCTCTTCAACATTACGTCCCTTTCCGATAATAGCAACCGTGCTTCCGCTTTGCAAGAATGACAGGATCGCCTTTTCCACGCGCTTGTTGTACTTCCTGGTGGTCTCAATGTTCATGCACGCTCCGTTACACTCACCTGTCTGATAGTCGAAGCACAAACCTTTCGCCACCTGCAGTCCGCTCAACTTCGGACATAGTTCAAACTTCCTTACCTTCTCCCAGAGGTAATTCCAGGCGTCACCTTTAGAACTGAAGCGCTTCAGCGGGCGTGATCCGCGTGTCACAATATTGACAGAAAAGCGCAGGTACCCGTTGCGATCTTCATAATCGTAAATACCCCACTCCTCTACGCGGTATTTCTGCGCCTGGTTGTACTTCGGCCACAATTTCCTGATCTCCTGCGATTCGAGAATCAGTGCGATCAATTCATTTCCAGTCAGCTCATAGCTGATGTTGTGAATCTCATTCCTGATCTTCGACCTGCTCCACTCGCGCGCGTCACCGGAAAAGTGTCCGGCAATTCTTTTCTTGATGTTGATGGCCTTGCCCACGTAAATCACCTTGCCATGGGCATCGTGGAAGTAATACACGCCACACTTCGCAGGAAGGCGATCGAATTGTTCTTTCGGCAGATTTGGCGGAAGAATTGTTTCACCCGAATTGCGTTTCAGCGCTTTCAGAATGTGGCTTTCTCGATCGCGATGTAACAACTGGTCGAATATGCGCACTGTCGCAGCAGCATCTCCCCCTGCGCGATGACGATTCGTAATTTCGATTCCGAGGCTTTCCGCAAGACTGCCCAGGCTGTATGACCGAAGGCCTGGAATGATTTTCCTGCTCAGGCGAACCGTACAAAGCTTCTTTGCCTGCCAGTTTATTCCCACCGATTCAAACTCCTTCTTGAGGAAGGAATAGTCGAAGTGTGCGTTATGCGCAACAAACACTTTTCCGTCAAGGCGGGAGTGAATTTCATGAGCAATTGTTTCAAATGTCGGTGCCGCAAAAACCATCTCCGTGGTAATCCCCGTCAGGCCGGTGATGTAGTAAGGAATATTTCTGCCGGGGTTGATGAGCGTGTGATACGTCTCGGTCACCTGCATACCATCGTGATGATAAATGGCAATTTCTGTTATGCGATGATGTGCTGCATATCCTCCCGTGGTTTCGATGTCAACAATCGCATACATAACAGGCAAGTTAGAATTTGAGTTGTTGACTTAAAAGCAGATATTGATAGAAATTTTCTTGTTGAAATGAATACTATTATCCGCTTCCTGCTCAACGGATTAGCTGTTTTTCTCACGGCCTACCTGTTGCCTGGTGTTGACGTGGACGGCTACGGCACAGCATTGCTGGTTGCTTTGATTATTTCCATCGCCAACGTGATCGTTAAACCAATATTGATCGTCCTTACGATACCGATCACCGTAGTTACGTTAGGATTATTTCTTCTTGTAATCAACGCAATCATCATTCTGCTGGTCGACTACCTGGTTGCTGATTTTGTTGTGCAGGGCTTCTGGTGGGCACTGCTCTTTAGCCTGATCCTCTCCATTTTCAACAGCATGTTTGATGATATGAGTAAGGATAAGCATTCGGAGCGAAACAGGTGAATCGATGTTCGCTTCGCTCACAATATTAGGTAACCGCAAAGACTCAAAGGTCGCAACGTCATGTGAGTGTTTTGAAAGGGAACCTTGTCTCCAGCCTTAAAAAATTCTGGTCCACCCTCATTCCTCAAGGTGAACCAGAATTCTAAAACCTGCCTAATCTTAAATCTAAAATCTTAATCTCTCATTTCTTCCTCGGGAACATTTCATCCCTGTTCGCGGCAATCCATGCGAAGCTTGCAGTCATCACCGCATTGTGCTTCAAATCGGGTTCAACCGCTTTGTCGAACAAATCCATCGAGGTGTGGTGCGTGCGTGTTCCATATTCGATCGGATCCTGAATAAACTGGAAGCCTGGCAAACCAACTGCGTCAAACGACAAGTGATCGGTGCCGGACGTATTCCTGATGGTGAGTGTCTGAGCTCCGAGTTTCTCGAATGGCTTCATCCACGCTCTTAGCACAGGCCGTGCGGCTTCGTTACCCTGAAGGTATACTCCCCGGTATTTACCAGTACCATTGTCCATGTTAAAGTACACTGAAAACTTTTCCGCGGCAGGTGTCAGCTTAATTGAATCATACGGGAAACTTCTATCCAGGCGTTCACCGAACGTGCGCTTCACATAATTGCGTGAGCCGAGAAGACCTTGTTCTTCTCCGCCCCAGAGTCCGATGCGGATGGTTCTGCGGGGTTGAACGCCCAGGGATTTTATCAAGCGCATAGCTTCCATCATCACAGCAGAGCCAGCACCATTATCAGTGGTTCCGGTAGCGCTGTGCCAGGAGTCAAGGTGAGCGCCAATCATCACGACTTCATCTTTTAAATCGGTTCCTGGAATTTCGCCAATCACGTTGAAGCCAGGCGCAGCTGGCGTGAACGCTGTCTCCATTGTCAGCTCAAGCTTCACCGGAATTCCCTTTTGGATCTGTCTGACCATGCGGTTGTAATGCTCTGCTGCAACTACCACCTGCGGCAAAATAGTGGGTGCGTTTGCACTTTGAGCGCGAGCGCGTTTGTCATTCGGAACTTCCGCGGGATAAGGCACAGTTGCTGCCGATGCAATGAGTGTTCCATCTTCAAGGCGTGTTGCCGGGCTTCCGTCAAGCACCGCGACCGCGCCTTCTTTTGTAATGAGATCCCACTTCAGCCACGCAAGGCGTTGTGGTTCTTGTGCACCTTGAAAGCGCCTGCCCGTAAATGTCTCCTGAGGCCCGGAATTAGCCAGTACCAGCAATGATGAATCGTTGAGTCGTGATGCATCCGGGACAAAACCAGGCTTCACGGGTGTGGGCAAGGTGAACAAAACAATCTTTCCTTTCAGTTTGCCTTTATATTTCGCGAGGTCTTCTTCCTTTTTCACATCCAGGTATACCGCTTCCGCCTGAATGGTTCCTTTTACACCAGGTGACCACGCTTTCGGATACGCTATCACTGGGAAGTAAACCGGACTCAGACTCTGCAGGCTGAACTTCTTCAGCTCCCAGCCTTTCCAAAATTCTTCATTCCAGGTATCGAAGTGAACATTTTGAACGCCCCACGACTCCAGCGTTTGCTTGGCATAGTCTGCCGCCCTTTTGTATCCGGGCGAATTGGTCAGGCGCGGTCCATGAACATCGGTAAGCATACCGAGAATTTCCATGACCTTCGAATTATCAAATCCCTCCTTCTTGATTTTTGCAACCATGGCAGTGTCGATCTTCTCGCTCTGCTGCGCGGTTACGAAAGACGATGTCAGCATGGCAGCCGCTAACAACATCAGGGTAAATTTATTCATAATGATGAGATAGGTTTAGGAAGTAAAAATAGAAAGAGCACAACGAAAACGCTTTACCGTTTGTAACGTTAATGTGCCAGTTGAAATGACGAATAGCAACTGAGGAATGACGAATTGGTGTCCTATTCGTCATTTGTGATTCCGAACTTGTCATTCACTATTTCATTCCGCGGATCAATTCCTTTCGCGACAGCCAGATATTCCAGACTCCTGCGAGGACCTCAGTGCCGTCTTTTTGCTTCATGACGACTGGCTTCGTATAGAGGATTGAATCGCTTTGCGTTCCGTTGCTGCCTCGGATTTTCTGGATGTTGTCCTGCGCATCCGTAGCTGCAGACGCAATGTAAGCATCGATAAGCTGTTGCTCCACTTCGAGCGCATTTGAGGATCCGGGCACAAGCCATCGAATTTTTCCAGCACTTGAATTCATAATAGAATCAAGTTTTGCTGAATCCGATTGAGCTGTCTCAAGCTGGGTGATCAATTGTCTGCCTCGTGCGAACGCAGCTTCGGTAATTTCAGCATCGCTTACTTTCCTGATCGCATGGCTCTCCATGTCTTCTTTAACAGCTCTGCGCTGTTCTTCTGTAAGCGATCCGGTGCATGCGGATAGAATCCCTGCCAGGACCAACAGCGAAATATTAGATGCGGTTCTCATGCCTCAAAAGTATGCAGGATTTTAGATTTGTTCCGAAAACTACAGTGAGTGAAATTTCGAATTGAGACGAAAACGGCAGCGTTTCTCGAAATTGTCTTCCTCATTTTGCCAACTGGCGACTATCCAAAGTACCGCAGTTTAGTTAACTTTGTACCCTATTTTGCTATGGAAGAAAAACTGGAAGAAATCAAGCTACGATTCGAAGAAGTTGGACAATTGCTGATGCAGCCGGAAACGATGACGGATGTTAAGAAATTCTCGCAGCTCAGTAAAGAATATAAGGATTTAGAAAAGATCGTTACCAAATACAACCAGCTGAAGGCCGCAAAAGGTCATCTTCAGCAGGCTAAAGACGTTTTGGCAAAGGAAAAGGATGCGGAGTTGCGCGAGCTGGCAAAGATGGAGATTGATGAGCTCGAGCCCAAAATCGAGCAGTATGATGGCGAGCTGAAGGAGTTACTGATACCAAAAGACCCGAATGACGACAAAAACGTGCTGCTGGAAATCCGTGCTGGAACTGGTGGTGACGAAGCTGCCATATTTGCCGGGGATCTTTGGAGAATGTATCAGCGCTTTTGCGATAGAAAAGGTCTCAAAATGACTGTGATGGACGTAACCGAAGGTACCGCTGGTGGTTACAAAGAGGTAATCAGTTCAGTAACGGGCGAGGGCGCTTACGGCCTTTTAAAATTTGAATCGGGGGTTCACCGTGTTCAACGGGTGCCGGCAACGGAGCAAATGGGTCGTGTGCATACTTCAGCAGCCTCTGTGGTGGCACTTCCGGAAGTTGATGAAGTTGGTGCCGTGGAAATCAACCCGGCCGATATTGAAATCCAGACTGCACGTTCCAGCGGAGCGGGTGGACAGAACGTAAACAAGGTTGAAACGAAAGTGCAGCTGACGCACAAGCCAACCGGTATCGTGATCACTTGCCAGGTTGAACGCTCGCAGCACGGAAACCGCGAGCGTGCGATGCAAATGCTCAAGACAAAGCTTTACGAAATGGAAGTGGAAAAGCAGGAGAAAGAGATGGGAGCCGCCAGGCGGTCATTGGTTCGAAGCGGAGACCGATCAGAAAAGATCAGAACATACAACTATCCGCAAAGCCGTGTCACAGACCATCGAATTGGCTATACTCAGCATAATTTACCTGCCATAATGAACGGTGACATCGATGATTTCATTGAACAGCTCAGAATTGCGGACAGTGCGGAAAAAATGACAGAAGGAACCCCTCAGGCATAGCATTTGCGAACCAGCACGTGATGTTTGATTTTTAACTAATTTAACCTCTTCAAACAAACCAAATATGAGTAAAGGCTTAATTACAACACTGGTAATCATTGGTGTTCTTTTTCTGGGCGGACTAATCTTTTTCATGTGGGGAACTGGCGTTTATGACAACGCGGTAAGCGCACAGGAAAATGTGAATAAAGAATGGAATGACGTACAGGCTGCGTACCAGCGCAGGGCCGACCTTGTTCCAAACCTGGTAGCAACCGTTAAAGGAGCTGCCGAAAACGAGAAAGAAATTCTGACGCAGGTAACTCAGGCTCGAGCGGGAATCGTTGGAGCAAAAACGCCAGAAGAACTCGAACTTGCCGGCAGGAAAATAAATACGGCTATCAACCTCGCGTTCGAGGCATATCCGCAAATCCGTTCAACGGAAAATTTCCAGGACCTTCAGGCCCAGCTTGAGGGAACGGAGAACCGAATTAATGTGGCACGCCAGCGCTTCAACGATGCTGTGGCGAACTACAACAAATACGTTCGTGGATATTTCAAACGTAAAGCACTTGACTTTTTTGGAGACGGTGAAGATTTCGCTGTGCGCAAGGGCTTTGAAGCTTCGGCTGGTTCTGAAAATGCTCCTGCAGTGAAGTTCTAAAACATTCAAGATAAAGGGTTCGCAATGAACATCGCGCAACCCCTCACTCTCTGCTTGCAAACAAGAGTGGCCCCGGCTAGGTTGTCGGGGCTTTTTAGTTTACAGGGAATTCCGAGCGGAATCTGAGTTGACCTTTGCAAATTCATCGCGAACCATAGCGACAATAGCGCCATAGCGGTGAAAAACGCTTTGTAGTTCTGTGAAGATGAATAGAGTGATGCAATCGGAAAATTGTTGCCAGCTAGCAAAGTTCATCGATATTTCAGTTCCTTTTACCGCAGTGACGCAATGCCCGCGATGTTTCGCTATGAAAATACCGGAGGTTATCCACAAGTCCATTTTCGAAGTTTAGCCTGACGTAAACGCTGTTTGTCAGAAAGCGGTAACTTGTTAAAGTTAAACGAGTTCAACTACCAACACTAAACTCATAGCCATGAAATACATTCTCGCATTCCTGTTTTTCGCAGCAACGCTCACATCTTTCGCTCAAAACGAAGAAGAAGCAGTCAAACAAGTGATTCAAACTGCCTACATTGATGGAATTCAAAATGGCGGAAGCGTTGACGATATCCGCAGAGGGTTCCATCCAAGCTTTACCATGCTACGAAACATGGACAATACGATAAAGCCGTTGCCTATCGAAGAGTGGATTACAAACATTGAAAAATCCAAAAAAGAAAATAAGACTCCGACTCCACCAAAAGCGGAAGGCAAATTCATCACGATTGACGTAACCGGAACGGCAGCTGTTGTAAAACTTGAATTGTATCGCGGGGGTAAAAAGACTTTTACCGACTACCTGGTGTTGTCGAAGTTTACCGATGGCTGGAAGATTATCAGCAAAAGTTTTTATCGCTGGCCGTAAATCAGGAGCTGGGTACCAGGGACTGAGTGCTGGGAAGACATGAAAAAAGCGATGAGTTCTTCATCGCTTTTTTTATTTTCTGCAAGAGTAGCTATCAAGTCCTGGCTCCCGGCATCCCGGTATCTGGCTCCCGATTAAAGCGTTCTCTTCGTTTCCCTGTTCTCGTAACTTTCAATAATGTCTCCTACCTGCATGTCGTCAAAACCATCGATGCGGATACCGCAATCGAAGCCTTGTTTTACTTCACTTGCATCGTCTTTGAAACGCTTCAATGAATGAAGTTTACCTGCATACACTACGATACCATCGCGAACGAGTCGGATCGGATTAGCACGTTTGATTATACCATCGGTCACCATACAACCCGCGATTGTTCCCACCTTCGAGATCTTAAATACTTCGCGAACTTCAGCATTACCCACAATGACTTCTTCAACCTTCGGTGCAAGCATACCTTCCATGGCATCTTTCACCTCATTGATCGCATCGTAAATGATCGAGTATAGACGGATTTCAATTTCTTCAGTGTCCGCAATACGTTTCGCAGCCCCGGAAGGACGAACCTGGAAACCAAGGATAATTGCATCAGATGCGGAAGCCAACAATACATCGGATTCCGAGATCTGGCCTACACCACGATGAATAATTGCTACCTGAACCTCCGGAGTTGAAAGTTTCAGCAGTGAATCTGACAACGCTTCCACCGAACCGTCCACATCACCTTTCACGATAACATTCAACTGCTTGAAGTTACCGATCGCCAGACGTCTTCCAATCTCGTCAAGCGTGATGTGTCTCTTCGTGCGAATATTCTGTTCGCGAAGCAACTGAGTGCGCTTGTTGGCCATCTCCCGTGCTTCACGATCGCTCTCCATCACATTGAACTTCTCACCAGCCTGCGGAGCACCATCCAAGCCGAGTACCACTACCGGGGTAGATGGTCCTGCTTCCGTAACTTTCTTTCCTGCATCGTCAAACATCGCTTTAACGCGACCGTAGTTTGGTCCTGCAAGAAGAATGTCGCCAACCTTAAGGCTACCGCTTTGTACCATGAGCGTTGCCACGTAACCACGACCTTTATCAAGGGATGCTTCGATGATCGATCCTGTTGCTGGCTTATTCGGATTTGCTTTGAGATTGAGAATCTCTGCTTCAAGCAACACTTTCTCAAGCAAGTCATCGATACCTTTTCCGGTCTTCGCGGAAATCTCCTGACACTGGTATTTTCCACCCCACTCTTCCACGAGAATATTGATCTTTGAAAGGGACTCCCTTACTTTATCAGGATTCGCCCCTGGCTTATCAATTTTGTTGATCGCGATAACGATAGGCACACCCGCCACCTGCGCGTGGTTAATTGCCTCTTTCGTTTGCGGCATGACATCGTCATCGGCAGCGACCACGATGATGGCCACGTCTGTGATTTTCGCACCACGGGCGCGCATCGCTGTAAAGGCTTCGTGCCCTGGCGTGTCCAAAAATGCTATCTTGTTTCCGCTCTTGGTCATTACGTCATAAGCACCGATGTGCTGCGTAATTCCACCGGCTTCCGATGCGGTAACTTTCGTCTTACGAATATAATCCAGCAACGATGTCTTACCGTGGTCAACGTGACCCATAATGGTAACGATAGGAGCGCGTGGCTGCAGCTCATCTTCTGAATCTTCTTCCTCTTCAATTGTAAGCTCATCTTCTGCAGAGGTAAATTGCACCGAGTAACCAAACTCATCGGCAATCACGGTTATGGCTTCAGCATCGAGGCGCTGGTTGATCGACACAAACATTCCCAGGCTTAAGCAAGTTGAAATGACATCATTAACTGAAACGTCCATGAGCGAAGCAAGGTCATTTGCAGTACTGAACTCAGCAACCTTTAGTGTCTTTGATGACTCCTGATCCTGAAGCATCTGCTGCTCCTGGGCCTCCGAGAACGCCTGTCGTTTCTCCCTGCGATACTTAGATCCGGACGTTTTGGATTTACCGCCACTCAGTTTTGCGAGTGTTGCGCGAATCTGATCCTGAATTTCCTTTTCCGAAGGTTCTTCCTTTTGCGTTCGAACCGGAGGCTTGCCTGCACCGCCCCGCTGAGCCTGGTTCGGGCGAGGTCCGCGTTGCTGCTGACCTTGTCCTTGCTGTGTTTGCTGGCCTTGATCGCCAACGGTTGTGATCCGCTTACGCGGGCGTTTACCCTTGCGGTCGTCCTGTTTGTCCTGCTGCGTAGAAGGCGCTTCCTTCTTCTTCTCGGCTGGCAGTTCGATGCGACCTATTACTTTCAAGCCCTTGAGTTCATCAGCTTTCGCTTTGATCAACTCTTGCTCAGGAAGTTTTTCGGCCACTGGCTCCACAATTGGTGGGGCGACAGGTTCTTCTTTTTTCGGAGCAGGCGGAGTTGCAACTGGTGCTTTAACCTCGGCCACCACTTCAGGCTCTTTTTCTTTTTCTTTTTCCTTTTTAGCGGGAGCGACAGGTTCCGGTGCTGGTGCTTTCTTCTCCAGCTCAATTTTACCGAGAACTTTGATGCCTTCCAGCTTCGGCTTTTCGCGCTCAACTTTATCTGGCGCTTTGGCCTCTTCTTTTGCCTTCAGGTCTTTCGAGCCAAGATTCTTGATCATGATGCTCTCTTCGTCATCAAGTCGTTTCTTGGCAGCTTCTTTCTCCCGTTCGATCGTTACATTTTCAACATGCTTAGTGCCGATCGTGAGGCCCGAAGCTTCAAGCTTTTCAGAGGCAGAAGATGCATATTCTTTTGAGAGCATTGCAAATTGTTCTGCGGTTAGCTTGGCGTTAGGATTGTTTTCAACGCTGAACCCTTTCTTGGCCAAAAACTCCAAAATGGTATTATGGCCAACATTAAGTTTGCGTGACGCCTGCCCTAACCGTATCATCTTTTC
This sequence comes from Chryseosolibacter sp., assembly GCA_036402075.1. Classification (GTDB taxonomy): domain Bacteria; phylum Bacteroidota; class Bacteroidia; order Cytophagales; family Cyclobacteriaceae; genus Chryseosolibacter. The sequence continues at coordinate 22,284 of DASWTP010000021.1, forward strand.
ATCTGCCATGCTCAAATATCCCTATGATTTTTGTGATTTACGTGACTGCCGTATTAATTATTATTCAAATTCCTTCTTCAGAACGCCCAGTACGCTTTCCACTGTTTCCTCTTCGAGGTCAGTCCTGCGAACAAGTTCTTCCTTATTTAGGTTTAACACACTCTTTGCAGTATCCAGTCCGATACGCTTGAGTTCATCGAGCACCCATGCCTCGATTTCGTCTGAGAATTCGTCAAGATCCACGTCTTCTTCCTCCTGTCCTTCGGCAAGTTCGCGGAACACATCGATCTCATAGCCGACCAGGCGGCTCGCTAATTTGATGTTTAAACCGCCTTTTCCGATGGCAAGCGATACCTGGTCTGGCTTTAGGTAAACCGAAACGCGACCATGCTCTTTGTCGATCTTGATCGAGGTGATCTTGGCGGGACTCAACGCGCGTTGGATGTACAGCTCAAGATTTTCAGTGTAGTTGATTACATCGATGTTTTCATTCTGAAGCTCGCGAACGATGGCGTGAATGCGGGATCCCTTCATCCCTACGCAAGCGCCTACCGGGTCTATGCGGTCGTCATATGACTCAACGGCAACCTTAGCACGTTCCCCTGGTTCGCGGACAACTTTCTTGATAGTGATCAAGCCGTCATAAACTTCGGGAACCTCCTGCTCGAAAAGTCTTTCCAGGAAAACCGGGGATGTTCTTGAAAGGATGATTTTCGGATTGCCATTTACCATTTCAACCTTATGAACGATTGCCCGCACGTTTTCACCTTTGCGGTAACGGTCTTTCTGGATTTGCTCGTTGCGCGGGATGGCGATTTCGTTGCCTTCTGCATCAATGAGAAGTACTTCTTTTCCTAATACCTGATATACTTCACCAGTGATAATTTCACCAACAATATCTTTATACTTCTGGAACAGGATATCTTTCTCAAGATCTTTTACCTTTTGCATCAGCGTCTGGCGCGCGGTCGTTACGGCCCGTCTTCCAAAATGCTCGATATCTACCTGCTCCGATACTTCTTCGCCTACTTCAAAATCGGGCTCGATTTTCTTGGCTTCTGAGAGACTGATCTTGTCGTGGTCCCAGATGTCTTCGGAATCATCCTCAACGATCTCGCGGATACGGTAGATCTCCAGGTCGCCTTTGTCTGCGTTGATAATGATATCAAAATTGTCGTCTGTAGCATACTTTTTTCTGATCATGTTGCGGAACACATCTTCGAGGATGCGGATCATAGTAGGCCTGTCGATGTTCTTCTGCTTTGCGAACTCGGCAAACGATTCAATTAAATTTGCAACATCCATATTACTTTTATTTAAACGATACCAATACAAACGTTTTATCAACTGAGGCAAACGGAACGTTTACGCTTTTTACTTCTTTCTTCTTGCCTGTTCCTATCTCCTGGTTGAGTGTCATCTCACTTTCGGTCAGCCCGGCCAATTTGCCTTCAAGCTGGGACCCGTCCTGCAATTTTATCTTTAAACTCCTTCCAACATGTTTATGGTACTGCCGCTTCAATTTGAGCGGATGATCAACGCCAGGGGTCGAAACTTCGAGGAGGTAGTTGTCGCCAATCAGGTTTCGTTCATCCAGCGCCTTCGAAAGCTGTCTGCTAATCTCCGCGCACGTGTCGATGTTAATTCCCTGATCGCCATCCACAAGCACCAAAACTTTGCCCGGACCCTTCTTGGCTGAGACCAAAACATCGACAATAAACTGGTCGGGAGCCAGGGTTGGCTCAACGAGTTGTCGTATTTCAGTAGTCAAATCCATCAAAAAACAGTATAAACAAAGAGGGGACCTTGTTCGTCCCCTCTAATTTTTTTCAGAAGCTGCGCAAAAATAATATATTTTTTGCGTTCGCCAAAAAAATATTTGCGCCTAGATATAGTCAGGCAGATTCTTCAGGTATACGCCATAGCCGCTTTTCTCCAATGGTTTCGCAAGCTGAAGCAGTTGATCTTTGCTGATAAAGCCTGCACGGAAAGCGACTTCTTCAATGCATCCTATCTTCAGGCCCTGTCGTTGTTCAATGGTTTGAACAAAATTCGCGGCCTGCATCAGCGAGTCAAATGTCCCGGTGTCGAGCCATGCAGTACCGCGGCTCATAGGCGCGACTTTCAATTTACCTTGACGCAGATATTCATTGTTAACGTCTGTTATTTCAAGCTCTCCTCGTGGGCTCGGCTTAATTCCCTTCGCGATTTTCACTACATCATTATCGTAAAAATAAAGGCCGGGTACCGCGTAATTCGATTTTGGCTTGAGAGGTTTCTCTTCAATGGAAATAGCTTTTTTGTTCTTATCGAATTCGACTACCCCATAGCGTTCCGGATCGGTAACGTGGTATGCGAAGACTACTCCCCCATCCGGATCAACATTTGAAGCAAGTAATTCTTTGAAACCAGAACCGTAGAAAATATTATCACCAAGGATCAGTGCAACCTTTTCCCTTCCGATAAATTTTTCACCAATGATGAACGCTTGAGCCAACCCCTCGGGCTTGGGCTGCACTTCATACGAGAATGAGCATCCGAGGCTCTTGCCATTGCCCAACAATTTCTGGAACATGGGCATGTCGTGCGGAGTCGAGATGATCAGGATTTCGCTGATGCCTGCCATCATGAGTACCGACAGCGGATAGTATATCATGGGCTTGTCGTATAAAGGCATGAGTTGCTTGCTGACCGCCAACGTCAACGGGTATAGGCGTGTGCCGGAACCACCGGCAAGAATGATCCCTTTCATACTTTCACCTCTCTTCCTTCATACATCTTAGTGTAATATGTCAGATAATTTCCTGACGTGACATTTTTGAGCCACTCTTGATTTGTGAGGTACCAATCAATGGTCTTCTCAATTCCCACTTCAAACGATGTCTCCGGTCGCCATCCAGTTTCAGCCATTAATTTTGCAGGGTCAATCGCATAACGCAGGTCATGGCCCGGGCGGTCTTTGACATAAGTAATCAACTTTTCCGAAGTGCCTTCACCACGATTGAGTTTTTTGTCCATCATATGGCAGATGAGCCGCACGATGTCGATATTCTTCCATTCATTGATACCACCGATGTTGTATACCTGACCGTGCTTACCACGGTGGAAAATCGTGTCAATAGCGCGAGCGTGATCTTCCACGAATAGCCAATCACGGATGTTTTCGCCTTTGCCGTAAACCGGAAGTGGTTTGCTATTCAAAATGTTATTGATGATAAGGGGAATCAGTTTTTCTGGAAAATGGTATGGCCCATAGTTATTTGAGCAACGGCTGATCACGGAAGGAAACTTGTAACTATCGTGAAAAGCCGCCACAAAATGATCGCTGCTTGCTTTAGAAGCAGAATACGGGGAATGCGGGTCGATCTTCGTTTCCTCGGTAAAGAACATACCCGGCTCCGCTGAACCATATACTTCATCTGTTGAAACGTGGTAGAAGGTTTTGCCTTCGTAATTTCCACTCCATGCAGCATTTGCCACGTTCAAGAGATTCAATGTTCCAATAATATTGGTCATCGCGAACTCTGTTGGGTTATGGAGCGAGCGGTCTACGTGCGATTCAGCTGCCAGGTGGATTACGCCATCGAAGTCATAGGTCGCAAATAAATTTCGCAGGAATTCAACATCGAGAATGTCACCTTTTTCGAACTTGTAGTTAGGCTTCTTTTCGATGTCGCGAAGATTTTCGAGGTTTCCCGCATACGTGAGCTTATCCAGGTTCACGATCGTATACGCAGGATATTTATTAACGAAAAGCCTCACCACGTGCGAACCAATAAATCCTGCCCCGCCCGTTATCAATACTTTCTTGGTTGCCATTTTTTTTAACGAATGAATTTGTCAAAATTTTTGTGGTCGCGCTGATAAAGATCTTCTTTCGGCAGCGACTTGAAATACTCATAGGTAATGCGTAAACCATCAGCACGGGATGTCTTCGGCTCCCACCCCAAGATGGCCTTTGCCTTGGTGATATCCGGCCTGCGTTGCTTCGGATCGTCTTTTGGTAACGGATGGTATACCACTTTCTGTTTTGTTCCGGTAAGTTTGACAATTTCTTCTGCAAACTCGCGAATCGTGATCTCATCCGGATTACCGATGTTCATGGGCAACACATAGTCGGACATCAGCAGCCTGTAGATGCCTTCCACCTCGTCATCGACATAACAAAACGAGCGTGTCTGAGTGCCATCGCCAAAAACAGTGAGGTCTTCACCCCGTAATGCCTGGCCTATGAAAGCCGGAAGCACACGACCATCATTCAGCCGCATGCGTGGCCCATATGTATTGAAGATTCTAATAATTCGCGTGTCAACTTTATGGTATGTATGGTACGCCATTGTAATGGCTTCCTGGAATCGCTTGGCTTCGTCATAGACACCGCGGGGGCCGATTGGGTTTACGTTACCATAATATTCTTCCGTTTGTGGATGCACCATTGGATCCCCATAAACCTCCGAGGTAGAGGCCACCAAAATTCTCGCTTTTTTCGCCCGAGCCAAACCAAGTAAATTATGCGTTCCAAGAGAACCCACTTTTAGTGTTTGGATCGGAATTTTCAGGTAGTCAATCGGAGAAGCAGGAGAAGCAAAATGCAGGATGTATTGCAACTCGCCAGGCACGTGAACGTACGATGAAACATCGTGATGATAAAATTCGAAGTCACCGCTTTTGAAAAGGTGTTCGATATTCCGAAGGTCACCGGTGATTAAATTGTCCATGGCGATGACATGGAATCCCTCTTTAATAAATCTGTCGCATAGGTGGCTCCCAAGAAAGCCGGCCCCACCGGTAATAAGAATCCGCGGCTTAGCCATTGATCACCTCCCGGCCGATACTAAAATATTTAAATCCCTGTTCTTTCATGACATCCAATTCGTACACGTTTCGGCCGTCAAAGATAACCTTCTCTTTCATAATTGATTTCAATTTCTCAAAATCGGGTGTTCTAAACTCCGGCCATTCGGTCGCAATGAAGATCGCATCGGCATCTTGCGCGGCATCATATGCCGATTCGAAGTATTGAATCTTATCGCCATAAATCTGCTTCACATTCGCCATTGATTCGGGATCGTGGGTTTTTACAATTGCCCCCTCTTTAAGAAACTCGTCAATATTATAAAGGGCGGGTGCCTCACGAATATCATCTGTATGAGGCTTGAAAGAAAGACCCCAGACTGCAATAGTTTTTCCTTTCAGGTTGCCTTTGAAGTAATCCTTTATTCGGCTGATAAGCTTTGTTTTTTGCGATTGGTTTACATCCATTACCGCCTTCAGCATTTTGAACTCATATTTGGCATCCGAGGCTGATTTCGCCAGTGCCTGAACATCTTTGGGGAAGCAGCTTCCACCATAGCCAATGCCGGGAAACAAAAAGCGCTTTCCGATCCTGCTGTCAGTTCCAATTCCTTTCCGAATGGCATCTACATCTGCGCCCACAAGTTCGCACAGGTTAGCAATTTCGTTCATGAAAGTAATTTTTGCGGCAAGGAAGGAGTTGGCTGCATATTTTGTCAACTCGGCCGACTTCTCATCCATGAAAACAAGGGGATTTCCCTGGCGCACATATGGCGCATATAAGGTCTCCATGATCTTTTTGGCTTTTGCGCTGGTAGTTCCGATTACCACGCGCTCCGGCTTCATAAAATCTTCAACCGCAACGCCTTCACGTAAAAATTCCGGGTTTGACACCACATCAAACTCGACTTTGGCATTTTTGGCAATTCGGGAGCGCACTTTTTCTGCCGTACCTACAGGGACGGTGCTCTTGTCGACAATCACTGTGTAGTCTTCCAGGAGCGGACCAAGGTCATCTGCCACCTTCAAAATATATTTTAAGTCAGCAGATCCGTCTTCACCCGGAGGTGTCGGAAGGGCTAGGAAAATAACTTTTGCATCTTTAATCCCTTCGGCCAGACTTGTTGTGAAGAACAGCCTCTCTTGTTTGATATTTCTTTCAAACAACTGCTCTAACCCAGGTTCATATATGGTAATTGTGCCACTCTTAAGCTTAGCGACTTTCTTTTGATCAATGTCGATACAGGTAACGGTGTTTCCGGTCTCTGCAAAACAAGTTCCTGTTACGAGTCCTACGTAACCTGTTCCTACTACGGCAATTTTCATGGATGACTATAATTTTTAATTCGCGAAATTAATGGTTTTACTTATTGACGCCCGCTTTTTCATTGGGCGATAACCAGCTTTAAAAAACTGTACCTAACTGTTGCCAAAAACAAACAAACATTCGTTTGGTAATCTTGGCATCCTCTTTTATATTGCAGCCCCAATTACACCCGTTTATGCACACAATCACCGAAACTTTACCCGAATTAGGTTTTGAAGAAACCGAAAATCAGAGAATGATCGCCCAAATGATTAGAGATTTTGGCGCACGAGAAATTAAACCTAAAATGATGGAGTGGGATGAAACTCAAGAGTTCCCAGTACCGCTTTTCCGAAAGCTTGGTGAACTCGGATTGATGGGTGTTCTTGTCCCACAGGAGTACGGAGGTGCTGGGTTTGGCTACCTTGAATACATTACAGCCATTACTGAAATTTCAAAAATCTGTGGCTCGATTGGTCTTTCGGTTGCCGCCCATAATTCGCTATGTACCAACCACATCCTTACGTTCGGAAACGAGACGCAAAAGAGCACGTATCTCCCGAAATTGGCCTCCGGTGAGTGGATTGGAGCATGGGGGCTGACAGAGCCAAACACGGGTTCTGATGCCGGAAATATGAGAACCGTTGCGGTGAAAGATGGCGACTACTTCGTGATAAATGGAGCAAAAAATTTTATCACTCATGGGAAGTCGGGCAACGTTGCGGTGGTTATTGTTAGAACCGGTGAAGTGGGCGATTCACACGGCATGACTGCTTTTATAATCGAGAAAGGCACAAAAGGTTTTTCTGCCGGAAAGAAAGAAAACAAGCTCGGCATGCGCGCTTCCGAGACATGTGAGTTGATTTTCACAGACTGCCGGATCCACAAATCTCAAATGCTTGGCAAAGAAGGCGATGGCTTTATCCAGGCTATGAAAATTCTGGATGGGGGTCGCATTTCGATCGCTTCGCTGAGTCTTGGCATAGCGATGGGCGCATACGAGTCAGCGCTGCAGTATTCAAAGGAAAGACATCAATTCAATCAACCAATTTCAAAGTTTCAGGGCATTTCGTTTAAGCTCGCAGATATGGCAACCAAAATTGAAGCGGCAAAATTATTGACTTTACGAGCAGGCGATCTCAAAAATCGTGGTAAGAGTGTAACCAAGGAATCAGCAATGGCTAAGCTGTATGCTTCGGAGGTTGCTGTGGAAGTAGCGAACGAGGGTGTTCAGATTTTTGGCGGATATGGCTATACGAAAGACTTCCCGGCTGAAAAATACTACCGTGATGCTAAGCTATGCACTATAGGCGAGGGTACATCTGAAATTCAGAAGCTTGTGATCTCGAAAGCAATAATTAAGTAGCTTTTGGAAAATAAAGTGCAAAACTGCTATATTTGCAGCCCTAAAGAATATTTATGATCATCGTTAATGTAAAAGAGAACGAATCTATTGACAAGGCTCTTAAGCGCTTTAAGAAGAAGTTTGAAAAAACTGGTGTTTTGAAGGAATTGCGTGCAAGAACTGCGTTTGAAAAGCCGTCCGTTAGACGCAGAAATGAGATAATCAGAGCTGCTTATAGAGAGCGTCAGCAATTAGGCGACAACGCTTAATTTAGAGTTTATAGGATAATAATGGATGTGGATGGGACAGGTCTGTCCACAATTCATCCCCATTCTATCCACATATCCCCTTTGGAAGTTTTCTAAAGGGGATATTTTTTTTACATTGTAGTACCGCGAGCTGGCGTACTGTGCATGATAGAATCTTTCCTGAAATATCTGCGATTTCAAAAACGAGTAAGTGATCACACCGTTCTGGCCTACCAGACTGATTTAACACAGCTAGAGAACTATTTTTCTGAAAATTTCCCCGATGATCGTTTAGAAAATGCCAGCTTTGGACACTTGCGGGCCTGGCTTGTGGCGTTAGTGGATTCCGGCCTGGAGCCCGTTAGCGTAAACCGAAAAATTGCTACCCTTCGTTCGTTTTATAAATTTCTCCTTCGCGAAGAAAAAATCACAAAAGACCCAACTGCGAAGATTCGCGTTCTCAAAACAAAGAAGAAGCTGCCAAGTTTCATCAAGGTATCGGAAATCAATGACGCAATTGACGCGGTCGACAGCTCCACAAATGAAACGGAATTCATTCGTGTGCGGAACAAGCTGATCGTTGAATTATTTTATTCAACAGGGATACGACTCGCTGAATTGCTCGGATTGAACGATGCAAATGTCGACCTAGTGAACACTACAATAAAAGTACTAGGCAAACGAAATAAGGAGCGAGTCATTCCTTTTCCCAGGAACCTGGCGAAGGTCATTAAGGCTTATCAACAAATAAGGAATCGCGAAGTGGGGAAAAAAGATCACACATCGTTTTTTGTAACTGAGGACGGAGATCCTTGTTACCCAGCTCTGATTTATCGGGTTGTCAAGCGATCTCTAAGCAACACCTCGGCAGATAAAAGGAGCCCCCATGTGTTGCGGCACACCTTCGCTACGCACCTGCTGGACAAAGGGGCGGAGATCAATGCGGTTAAAGATCTCCTCGGACATTCAAGTCTTGCGGCAACGCAGGTATATACCCACAATTCGATGGAAAAACTTAAAAAGGTGTTTGACCAGGCGCATCCGAAAGCATGAACGAAACGTTAATAGAGATAGAAATTCACGATAAAAAATGCCTATGAATTGAACGCTACGCGAATCTGGACTTTTGCCGGCAGTCTGAAATCAACCGGAAGTAAGATGTTTAACTTAAATTTTTTCAACATTATGAAGCTGCAAGTACATTCCATTCATTTCGATGCTGACAGGAAGCTCGTTGATTTTATTCAAAAGAAGGTCGATAAATTAGAGACGTTTTATGATCGACTAGTGGATGGCGAAGTTTTCTTGCGCTTAAATAATGAAGGGATTGAAAACAAAACTGTTGAAATAAAACTAAACATCCCTGGCTCGCAGTTATTCGCAACAGAAAAAGCAAGATCTTTTGAAGCTGCGGCCGATCAGGCAACCATCGCACTACGGAATCAGCTCAAAAAGTTTAAAACGAAGGTCAAGAACGGCCGGGTTTAAAAGAAAAGGCTCTGAAATTTCAGAGCCTTTTTGATTGTGTATTCATTGGATGCCAAATGATTTTTTCACCTGGTCAACATAGTCGAGTTTCTCCCACGGGAACAACTCCACCTGCATTTTGATTTCTGATTTTTTTCCTCTGTTGAACACCTTCTCAACAACCTTTGGCTCACGGCCCATGTGCCCGTACGCAGCTGTTTCGGAGTAAATTGGCGTTCTGAGGTTAAATCGTTGTTCGATAAAGTACGGACGCATATCAAAGATCTTTTCAACCTTCTTCGCAATCTCGCCATCGTTCAACTTCACTTTTGAAGTGCCGAAGGTGTTAACATATAATCCAACTGGCTTAGCAACACCGATCGCGTATGCTACCTGGACGAGTACTTCATCACATAATCCTGCCGCTACGAGGTTCTTCGCAATGTGACGCGTGGCATAGGCTGCCGAACGGTCGACTTTTGAAGGATCTTTCCCTGAAAATGCTCCTCCACCATGAGCGCCTTTTCCACCGTACGTATCCACGATGATCTTTCTACCGGTGAGACCGGTATCACCATGTGGGCCTCCAATCACAAACTTTCCTGTAGGGTTCACATGATATTTAATGTCGTCACCAAAGAGAGCCTGCACCCGCTTCGGTAATTTTTTCTTCACACGGGGAATAACGATGTTGATAACATCTTCCTTTATCTTCTTCAACATTGCAGCATCCTTACCAAATTCGTCATGCTGAGTTGAAATAACGATCGTATCGATGCGGACCGGCTTATTGTCATCGTTGTATTCGATGGTGACCTGTGACTTGGCGTCTGGACGCAAGTACGAAATTTGCTTGCCTTCTCTTCTCAGGCTTGCCAGCTCGCGAAGGAGTGAGTGCGCAAGTTCCAACGGAAGAGGCATGAAATTATCCGTCTCGTTGGTTGCATAGCCGAACATCATTCCCTGGTCACCGGCTCCCTGATCTTCCTTCTTCTTTCTCTCAACACCCTGATTGATGTCAGCGGACTGTTCGTGGATTGCCGAAAGGATACCGCACGAATTAGCTTCGAACATGTATTCGCTCTTCGTATATCCGATCTTTTTGATCACTTCACGCGCAATGTCCTGTACATCAAGGTATGCCTCTGATTTTACCTCACCAGCCAAAACAACCTGACCGGTTGTAACCAGGGTTTCACAGGCTACTTTTGAGTTAGGATCATACGCCAGGAAATAATCAATGAGTGCGTCAGAAATTTGGTCGGCAACTTTGTCGGGATGGCCTTCAGAAACTGATTCCGAGGTAAATAAGTACGGCATACTGAGTCATTAATAATTTAAGGTGGCAAATTTATAGGAAATGCGCTAAGGAAAAAACTTAGTGCGCTAATGTGCCAGAAATATGAAAACGGCTGGTTTTTTGTGCATTTCAATGCTTTGCAGTCGCCACTGACTCACACGCTTAGTAACGATGAGTTCATCAATTCCCGTTATGTCCTGAGCAACACATAGCTCAGTTTGGGGAGAAAGGGTCTGTAGCAAGGCTTTCAGGACTTGATTATTGCGATACGGTGTCTCAATCATAATTTGGCTTTGCGCATTCTTTCTTGATTCCAGCTCCAGCATTTTTATTGCCTGAGATAGTTCTCTTTGCTCAATCGGCAGGTACCCATGGAACGCAAATTTCTGTCCATTAAGTCCCGAGGCCATCAGCCCGAGAAGCAATGATGATGGACCGACCAGGGGGACTACTTTTATACCTGCGCGGTGACAATAATTAACGGCAAGCGCCCCGGGGTCCGCCACGCCAGGGCATCCAGACTCGGATAGAATGGCCATCGGATTACCTTCGAGGGCGGGAGCGAGCATGGCCGCAATTTCATCTTCCCGCGTATTTTTATCCAGAACGCTAAAGTGCAAACTTTCAATGCTTTCAAAAATCTTTAATGAACTAAGAAAACGCCTTGCCGTCCGCACCTCTTCAACCACAAAATGGCGAATGCCGGGCAACACATTTCTACTTTGCTGCGGGATCACCAGCGATTGAGTGTTATCCGCAATGATCGTGGGAACCAAAAACACTTTACCTTTGCCAGTCATCATGCATTGTTAATGGGCAAATTTCTAATAATTGCAGGAATAATCTTAATCGCAGCCGGACTGGTGATCCAGTTTGGTGCAAAAATTCCGTTTGGCAAACTTCCAGGTGATATAAAAATTGAAAGGAACAATTTCACCGTTTATTTTCCGATCGCTACAAGCATTTTGCTGAGCATCATTCTCTCGTTAATCGTATACTTCGTCAATCGTGGAAAAGGCCACTGAACTATACGATGACGTCAGGCGCCTACGTTTAAGAACATGCAGGTTGATGGCTGGCATTGACGGTAGCTTATTTGCCGATAATTTGCGAATTTCAAGGTTTTGTTTGTGGTGAGAAAAATCGTTCCGATCGTGTGTGCTTTATGCCTGACCGCTGCCTTTTGCATGGGGCAGGGGAGCGCCACCGTTCCGCTCAATTTCCCCGATAGTATTTTGATTGTCTTGGAGAACACGCGAAACGTTGATGCCTCGGTTACAGGAAGTGGATTTGCGTCAGCCTGGGGAAGTTTAGGGATCGACCAGCAGCAGATGATTCGTAGGCAGACGGCCTTGATGAAAAAGAAGAAATTTCCCCTTCGTCCGCACATCGTAGCCTACTTTGGTGCGATTGTAAACGCCTTGAACCTGGAAAAAACCGATGCGCAAACGCTCTCCAAATACCTTTCGGTAGCGGGCAAAGTTATTGAGAATTATCCCACCGCGAAAACACTTACTTTCCTCACCGCATCAAACACGTTCTTTCAGCACCATGCACTTCATTTCGAGAAGTCGTATCGGCTACAGTCTTCCGATGATCTATACACATTTGAGTTTGTCGAAGCTGCTCCGTTGATTGACCTCAGTGATACCGCTCAATACGAGTCCGACCCAGCGCCTGACGGAGCATCCTCAAACGAGGAAACATATCAGGAAGACACCTACAATGAATCCGACTCTGTCGTTGACGAGCCTCTGCCTCCTATCTGGATGACTCCTGCACCGCAACCTGTGCTTGAGGGACCTGTTATTAAATTCGCGAAGACCACTTTAACGTTCATCACCCATTATGATTCGGTATCCCTCAAACAAACGAAAGGAGTCTACTCGCTGACCGACAGGACGTTTGTAGGCGAGGGAGGCACGTTTGACTGGACACCCGCTGGCTTGCCGCCCGACTCAGTGTATTGCACCATGACAGGTTATAATTTTAACGTGACGAAGGCGGAGTTTAAGGCTGACCTGGTGAAGCTTAATTATATAGGCAAGACTCCAGGTGCCATCCCGGGAACATTTGAATACAAGTCGCAGGCGCGCAAAGATTCAGTTGCTTCAACTTATCCGCGATTTAAATCCTACCAGAGCGACCTCACCATTAACGGACTCAGCAACGAAAATGTGAAGTACCGTGGAGGTTTTTCGATGGTGGGCCCTCGCATCTCAAGCAGTTCGGCCATGGGCGAAGACGCCACCATTGAAGTCTTCGCGCAAGGGGCCAAGAAATTCCAGGCGAAATCTGCAGACTTCGCCTTCAACGACAAATCCATCTCCGCCAACAAAGCGAGAATCAGCATCCAGCAAGGCAACGATTCCATCGTTCATTCGCTCGTGCGTATGAAGTACACTTTCGAAACGGATAGCACGCAAAAGCTTTTGATCATGAAAGACAAAGGCGATATGCGAAACGCACCCTACGCAGCATCCTTTTTCGGAGTCGACTTTACTGCTGACATTTTGCGCTGGGATCTGAATTCAGACAGCATGAATATTCAGACCGATGGTGGAAGAAACCTCGTGCCGATGATTATTGAGTCAAACGACTTTTATGACATCGAAGACTACCGCTTGCTCAAAGGCACTGGATTCAATTTCCATCCTTTAACACTTGTGGTCAGCTATTACAACAAGACCGGATTGAAAGAATTTTACACCGGAGATCTCGCAAATTTTTCAGGGCGCGGAATTCCGGAAATTAAATCTGCTGTTTCATTTCTCGCACAAAAAGGGATGGTAGTCTATAACCCGAAAACAGATGTTGTACGGTTGAAAGACAAGGCTATTTCGCTGGTCAGGGCCTTCCGAGGCGAAGCGGACTACGACAACCTGAAAATCCATTCGGTGATTGACAGCTCTGCCAACGCTACATTGAATTTCAAGAAAGGGTACATGACCGTTCGTGGAGTTGAAGAGTTTCGGGTAAGTGATTCGCTGAATGTCCGGATCAAGCCCGATAGCAGTGTTATTACCCTGATGCAAAACCGCGACCTGCAATTCAATGGTACGATTACAGCAGGAAATTTCGAGATTAGCGGCAAGGGATTCACGCTTAAATACGATAGCTTCTTCATCAGCCTTACACGGATTGATTCGATTAATTTTTATGTGACAGAAAAGAATGCGCGCGGACAGGAGATCAGGCGTAAGGTGAATAACTCAATGGTTGGCGCTGACTCAACTGCTGCAGCCGCAGGCGGACTGGGCGATATTTCAAAATCGTCAGGAACACTTTTCATCAGCAAAGCCAATAATAAATCCGGCAAAATCAAGGTGCCGAATTTCCCAAGGCTCGATGCAACAACCGGTGGCGTGATTTACTTTGACCGCGAGGAAGTATTGAAAGGCGTTTACGACAGGTCGATGTTCTTTGTAGTTCCACCCTTCAAACTCGACAGCTTGAACGATGCCGATCCCGCGTCAATTAACTTTGATGGTACATTCGTGTCCAGCGGTATGTTTCCTAATTTCAAGGAAAAACTTCATACACAACCAGACAAGTCGCTTGGATTTATTCACACAATTCCCGATCAGGGCTACCAGCTGTACAAGGCAGACGGTAATATGAAAGGAGTGCTTTCAATGGACACACGAGGTCTGCGCGGTATCGGAACGATCGAGTTTCTCGCAGCAAAGCTCACCTCGCAGGATTTCATTTTCTATCCTGACTCCGTGATCACACGTGGTAATAGAGGCACAATAGAGGAAAAACAGTTTGGGGCTGTGAAATTTCCGCATGCTTCATTGCCAGACTTCGATATGAAGTGGTATCCAAAGGAGGACAGAATGAGGCTGAAGAACCTAAAGGCTCCATTCAACTTCTACGACTCTACAGCGCAGATGCAGGGAACGCTCACCATTTCAAGAGCAGGCGTGGCAGGATCGGGGAAACTTGAGACACGGGGCACTGAACTCATTTCCCGCGAGATGAAATTCAATGCCGAAGATTTCAGCGCACGACACGCACGATTCAAAGTAAAATCGGATGACCCCAATAAGAACCTTCTCGCTGGTAACGACATCAGGCTTAAGTTTAACCTGAAAGAAAACTACGCAGACCTGAGTCCCGAGGTGGAGGGTGTTGCTGCGATCGAGTTTCCTTATGCACAGTTCAAGACTTCCATACCGAAAGCGCACTGGGATTTGACCGCCCACAAAATCATCATGAGCAAGGATCCGAACGTCCCAATTGAAAATTCCTATTTCTATACCACCAGGAAAGACCTTGACTCCCTGGCCTTCAATGCCGAGAAAGCGGAGTACGACCTGACTTCACAGCAATTGAAAGTAATGGGGATTCCTTACATCACGGTTGCGGATGCCAGGATCACACCAGAAAACAATGAAGTGCTGATCCTTGAAAATGCGAGAATAGGAACCCTTAAAAATACCACCATCGTGCTTGACACGCTCAACGGTTATCACCGGCTCACGGAAGGAGTGGTGGATGTGATCTCACGAAACGAATTCAGCGGATACGCAACGTACCAGTACGTAAACTTCCTCAATGATACGTTCGCTATCAAAATGACCGACTTCCATCTAGAGCCTATTGTAGCCACGGAACAGAGTAAACGTTCACAACGCAGGCAATCTGTCGCGCAGATGCAAACTGTCGGAAAAGGTTCGGTGGAGGAAAATGCAAGCGTGGTATTGGGAGCTGGTATGTTTTACAAGGGCGATCTTACCATGTATGCAACTCGTCCCGCGCTGCAGCTTTCCGGATACGTAAAGCTTGATATCCGGAAGATCAAAGATTACAATACCTGGATTCGATACGAACAAACCGGTGACGAAACTGAAGTTTTTATTCCTTTCGATCAGGCAGTGACCGAAGAAGGGAAAAAGGCCTCTGCAGGCTTACACTTCAATTCAGCGGACAATGAGTTGTATATCACCTTCCTCAACGAAAAGAAAACGGAGGATGACGAGTCATTCTTTGAACCGAGTGGCACCCTCTTCTACGACACCGAGTCTAAGGAATACAAGATTGAGGATCGTGAGAAAGCTGCCGGGAATAAATTATCAGGTAAAGTTTTCTCTTACAATGATGAGACCATGCAGGTGAGATTCGAGGGACCGGTGAAGTTTTTCAATGGAGCCAGAGGATTCAATATCAACAGTACAACCATTGGTTCAGGCAACCTGGAAACATCTGACATCAAGATGAATTCGATGGTGATCATGGAAGCAGATCTTCCATCAACCGCGCTCGATTTGATGGCGCGGAATCTCGCGGACGTTATCAAGAATGAGGGGGCAGAAGAAGGGCTTGGCGATCAAACGGAATTGCTCTACAAGATCGCTGATATTGTGGGGGAAAACCTGGCGAAGGATTATGAACAAAAGAGCTTGCAGGGTTACGTCTCGCTCGGTACGTTGCCTCCGTTGGTTAAACCGCTTGTTGTTTCGAATGTGAACATGAAATGGTCGCCAAAACAAAAAGGGTTCTACAGTGAAGGTCTGATCGGAATTTCCAACATCATGAAAAACGATGTGAATGGTGGCTTCGAAGGTTTCATGGAAGTGCGAAAAACAGAAGACGGAGCGCCTGTATTTCACTTGTTCTTCAAAGCTTCCCCGGAGGCGTGGTACTATTTCGGGTTTGAAGACAACCGACTGATGGCTCATTCATCAAACAGCGATTTCAACACCGTGATCGCAAAGAAGAGCAATGCCGGCAAAGCGAAGGTTGGTGAGATCGCCTTCATTCCTGGAAGCGATGACGAAACGCTGTCATTCATTAACAAATTCAGGAAAGAATACTATGGCATTGATGTGCCGTATAGCCTGAACGATGGCTCACAAGCGGTTCAGAAAAAAGCAGACGAGCCCGCCAAGAAGAAAGAGGAAGATGACGGGTTTTAACCCGGCATTGAAAGCATCCCTCCACGCATTCAGTCTCCTGTCTCTTGACTTCTGTTTGATTCCCTTACTCCCACTGTCAAAATGCGTGTGTTGAGAAAAAAGATCGAGCCCCAGTTGGGCTCAATGAAAATTTTCCTAACATGCACTACTGAAAATCCTCACATCAAATGACAATATCCCGCACATTACGGCAATACAGTCTTGTAACGATTACCAGCCTCACAATCGGTTTACTGAACATTACAACCCCCTCTTATGCGCAGCAAAAGGTGCAGTCAATAGCCAGGATTCCGGAAAAAGATCTGATCCCGGAAGGAATCACATTTGATGAGAGATCGAATTCAATCTTCCTTTCAAGTATTCAGAAAAACAAGATCGTCCACGTGTCCGCTGACGGATTTACACAGGATTTTGTCGGCTCAGGTCAAGACGGATTGAAACAGGTTCTTGGAATGAAAGTTTTCAATAACCAGCTCTGGGCTTGCAATAACACGCCTGAACATGACACCACCTATCGCGAGGCCAACGTTCACGTGTACGATCTGGCAACAAAAAAGCTGGTGAAACGTATCAAGCTCAGCGATGGGCGCAAACACCTTTTTAATGACCTGTACATCACGCGCAACGGTGATGCCTATGTTACAGATTCGGATGGCGCTGGAATTTACCTCATTAAAAGCGGCAGCAATACCGCAGAGCCGTTTATCAAAGGCGGCACGCTTCCATATCCGAATGGCATCACAGCAACGGCTGATGAAAAGAAAATCATCGTCAGTACCGGAGGCGGACAGGGCATTGTTTCAATCGACCTGGCTACGAAAGAAATCAAATCACTTGCACATCCGAAGTACTTACTGATAGGAGCCGATGGCCTCTATCGGTATAACAACAAGCTTATTGCCGTACAAAATGTGACGTTCCCCGAAGCCATCATCGAAATGCAGCTCAGCAGCGACAACACGGCTATCACCGACATCAAACACCTCGCGGTTGGCCTTCCAGAATTCGACACACCGACAACTGGTGTAGTTGTTGGTAACGTCTTTTACTTCATCGCCAACAGTCAGTTAACGCAAATCATTGGAGGGGGCGGTAAAATCAAGAACCCGGAGAGGCTGAAAGAAACGGTGATCATGAAGATTACCCTTAATTAGTTGGTTGGCACGAAAGACATCATTTAATTTGCGCGAGTCATTTCAATCGTTATGGTAAAAGAGTACATCAACAATAACAAAGACCGGTTTCTGGCAGAATTATTCGAGTGGCTGAGAATCCCATCAGTCAGTGCAGATAGTAAGCACAAGGGTGACGTGCGCAAGGCGGCTGAATTTGTAAAGGCAAAACTTGCCGCTGCTGGCGTTGACAAAGTTGAACTCTGCGAAACGAAGGGACACCCGATCGTTTATGCTGAGAAGATCGTTAATCCTGCTCTTCCGACCGTGTTGGTGTATGGCCATTACGATGTACAGCCTGCTGATCCATTAAATCTATGGAGCTCTCCTCCTTTTGAGCCAGTCATTAAAGACGACAAAATCTATGCGCGCGGAGCATGTGACGACAAAGGCCAGGTTTACATGCACGTAAAAGCCTTCGAGATCATGATGAAGAACAATCTTCTTCCGTGCAACGTAAAGTTTATGATCGAAGGGGAAGAGGAGGTTGGCTCAGACAACCTGGGAACGTTCGTAAAAGAAAACAAGCCGAAGCTAAAAGCTGATGTGATACTGATCTCAGACACAGCGCTCATCTCCCTTGAACACCCATCGATCACGACCGGGCTTCGAGGCTTGAGCTACATGGAGGTTGAAGTGACCGGGCCGAACCGGGATCTTCATTCTGGAGTCTATGGAGGTGCTGTTGCAAATCCAATCAATGTGCTTTGCAGCATGATTGCCTCGCTGCATGATGAAAACGGGAAGGTAACCGTTGCAGGATTTTATGATAAGGTTGCTGAACTCAGCGCGAAAGAGCGCGAAGCACTGAATCGCGCCCCTTTCGATTTGAATAACTACAAAAAAGATCTCGACATAAACGACATCAAAGGCGAAAAAGGCTACACAACCCTGGAGCGTACAGGGGTACGGCCAACGCTGGATGTCAATGGTATTTGGGGAGGTTACACAGGCGAAGGAGCAAAAACAGTGTTGCCTTCAAAGGCGCACGCAAAAATTTCCATGCGACTGGTTCCAAACCAGGTAAGCGCAGAGATCACGGAACTTTTCACTAAGCATTTCGAAAAAATTGCTCCTCCATATGTGAAGGTGAAGGTGATGCCCCACCATGGTGGCGAACCTGCTGTTACTCCAACAGACTCGCCTGCGTTCAAAGCAGCCAGTAAGGCGTTTGAGGAAGTGTGGGGAAAAACTCCAATCCCAACACGCGATGGCGGAAGTATTCCAATCGTTGCATTGTTCAAGCGGGAACTTGGCTTGGACACCGTGCTAATGGGATTCGGTTTAGACAGTGACGCAATTCATTCCCCGAATGAACATTATGGTGTCAAGAATTTCCTCATCGGGATTGAAACGATTGTCGCGTTTTTCAAGCATTACGCAAAAAAGTAAAACATTTAGTCGTCAGGCTACCAAGCGTAGTCGTACGACTAGAAGAGACTTAAGTTTCCTCCTTTGCGAAACTTCGTCAGATCAATTGCGGGCATTTTTCTTCCGGACAAATATTTTCGTTTTGACACCTGGAAGAGTTGGTGAATCGTCTCAGCAAAGTTGCCTTCACCACTCATTCGTCTTCCAAACTGCGAGTCGTTTACGTTGCCACCGTGCAGGGAACAGATTTGGTTCCAGACTTTATCGAATCGGTCAGGAAAATTCTTTCGTAGCCAGTCTTCAAATATCTTTCCGATCGAACCGTTAAGCCGCACCACCGTCATTCCTGCATTCAAGGCACCGTGGTCTGCGGCTTCCTTAATGATGGTTGGAATCTCATGGTGATTTAGCCCGGGGATGATAGGAGCATTCATGATGCCAACGGGTACGCCCGCCTTGGCAAGTGCTTCCACTGTTTTTAGTCGCTTGATCCCACTGGCAGTTCGTGGTTCCATCACTCTTCGCAAATCTTCGTCAAGGGTTGTAATGGAAATGTAAACGTGAACAAGATTATCATGCGCAAGGTCTCTCAGCAAGTCAAGATCGCGTAGGATGAGGCCGTTTTTTGTAATCATGCCGAGCGGGTGGCGATACCTTGCAAATATTTTCAGGATATTCCGTGTGATTTCAAACTTGCGTTCCAGGGGTTGATAGCAGTCGGTGTTACCTGAAACCGATATCGGCACGGGCTGCCAGTTCGGGTTCAGGATATGCTTCTCGAGAAGCTGGGGCGCATTCTCCTTAACGATAATTTTGCTCTCGAAATCCGTCCCCGCGCT
The DNA here is from genome assembly GCA_036402075.1 of Chryseosolibacter sp. GTDB lineage: Bacteria > Bacteroidota > Bacteroidia > Cytophagales > Cyclobacteriaceae > Chryseosolibacter. The sequence goes on from DASWTP010000021.1 coordinate 42,047, forward strand.
GAAGCCCCAATACTCATGACTGTTTCGTGCATAGCAATAAATGCATCCATGCTCGCATCCCTGGTAGGGATTCATCGAATACATCATGCCCAGATCAGGACTTGTTACTTTATTGACAATGTTTTTAGGTGTCTCGTGGAAAACCTGCGTCTGGGGTGCAGCCATAAGCGGTTCATCCAAGCCTTCGATATGCTCTGACACATATTGCGCTTTCAGAAACTTATTTGACGTGCGTATCTGCGCCCCCCGACCTTTAAAATATCCGTCTTCTTTTTCCTCTGACATGCGTAGCAAGTAACTAATTATTTTAGGATTTTAAAACTAATTTCATTAGTTAAAATTAAAGATGTATTTTCAAAGCGTGTTAACATATTTAGAAACACCTGTTCAGGAAATCCAGCATAACGCGCTCGATAAAGCTGGCGTTCGACTATTGGTAAAACGTGAAGACCTGAATCACCCATTGGTTTCTGGCAACAAGTGGTGGAAGTTGAAGTACAATCTTGAAGCTGCTGTTCGGTGCAATCAGCCAATATTGACGTTTGGCGGAGCGTACTCAAACCACATCTTCGCTACCGCTGCGGCAGCGAAGGAGCTTGCGTTGCAATCCGTGGGAATAATACGAGGAGAACGTGTTGAGCCACTTAATCACACGCTCGCATTCGCTGAGAAACAAGGAATGACTCTCCACTTCGTCACACGCGAAAGTTATCGCACCAAAACTGAACATGCGTTTCTTCGAACGCTGACGAACAAATTCGGAAACTACTTTCTGATCCCTGAAGGCGGAACAAATTCGCTTGCGCTCCGCGGTTGTGAGGAGTTTGCAAATCAAAAGCTTAACCCAATCGATTTTGATGTCCTTATGCTTCCCATCGGAACTGGAGGTACCATTGCTGGTATTGTCTGCGGCCTGAATGAAAAAAAGGAAGTGCTGGGCGTAAGTGTTCTAAAAAATGGGAACTTCCTTCACACGGAAATAAATATTCTTTTACAAAAATACTCCCGGAAAGTTTATGGAAACTGGTCTGTGCTCACATCCTACGATCACGGAGGTTATGCTAAAGTCACGCAGGAATTGTTGGACCTCGTGAGTGCCATGAAAATGAAGCATAATCTTCCGTTGGATACTGTGTATACGGGCAAGCTCATGTGGGCAGTGCTGAAAGAAGCTGATAGGGGACGGTTTTCGCGCGGCTCCACTGTGCTTGCCCTTCACACGGGTGGTCTGCAGGGTATTTATAGCTAGTGCTTGGTTGAAGCGGCAAGCTGCATACTGCATGCCGCGAGAAAATTCGGCTTACCGCCTGAATGATACATTGATTTTCAAATAAACATGAACGCGGCAGCGATCAGCGTCATGCTAATGATAAACCATCGGTAGGATGTTTCAGGAATGTTTTTCACAAGCAAAATTCCGACAAGACCACCGAGTACAATTGCAGGCAAGGTCATCAGGTTCAAAAGAAAGGTGTTCCATGAAATCGTCTTCCACGCGAAAACATGGAACGGAACTTTGAACCAGTTAATCACCATAAAAAACCACGCGGTGGTTCCGATGAATTGATTCTTCGGCAGTCGCATGGACAAAAAATACACCGCCATCACTGAGCCGGCAAGATTTCCGACCATGGATGTGAAGCCGCCAGCCGTGCCGGTCAAAGCAGCAAACCATTTCTTACCCGGAATTTCCACCTTGTGTCCTTTCTCTAACCAGAGCATGATAATTACGCTGAGGATAATCACAACGGCCATGATGACCTTGAATGCGCTGTCGTCAACCAATCTGCCAACCACGGTTCCCGCAATCGTTCCTAGAATAGCCCACGGAAAAAGTTTTTTTAAATGACTCCAGGACGCATGACGATGATAATACCAAACGCCAAGCACGTCAGCGAGGCAGAGCATGGGCAACAGAATGCCAGATGAAAGCTGACCTCCAAAAATTGCTGCGAGCAAAGGAACTGCCATCATTCCTGCGCCATGCACACCAGTCTTAGACATCCCAATGAGCAATGCTACACAAACAAAAATAGCGAGCTCACCATATGTGAACGAAAATGAAAACAGGCTGATCACGTCAAAAATATGACTTTAGTTTACTCTCCAAGACTGGTGTTTTCCTTCGATCTGCGGATGACTTTCGGTCCATACCACAGCCACAGTCCAGATAAGGCCAGGATTACGATTCCTATTCCTAACAAGTTTGTATAGGCCAATTTGAACGCATCCGATATCAACGATCCATCATGCAGATGTTCAATCCAATCGGAATGCCGCTGCGCAACCGATAAAATTTTCCCGGTCGTACCATCCACCTGGACTTCCCAATATCCTTCTGTGAAAAGAACTTTTACAATACCTTTATCAGGCCTGACGTCCATCCGATCGATGGATGGATTTTTTATCACGGTGTCTAACGCTGCAATGGATGCCTCAGCTATTTGACTGAAGCTTTTCCAGCCCGCGAGATTATCAGAAGCACCGTTGAACGTTCGTGGCTGTAACGTCTCTACATTCTTTTTCCAGCCGAGCAACACTCCTGTTAGTCCCGTTACGATGAAAAATGCTGCGAGCAAAACTCCTATGTATTTGTGCGCGCTCCGGAGCTTCCGCAGCAAAACTACCCGTGTATTATTCTTATTCATAAAAGCTGGAACAAAGGTACTCGAGGTAGTTGATTTAGAAGTTAACGCGCAAGGTAGCGAACAGATTTCTTCCGGGCGAATTGATCCCTGAAGCAAATGTACGGTACTGAAGATCCAGCAAATTATCGGTTCCCAATTGCAAGGCGAGGTAAGAATTGAACTGATAGGCCGCCCGCACATTGATGGTATACCATGACGGCATGCCTTCCGCTGTCGCATACACCTCGTTATCCTCGCCATTCGGAAAATAGTCCTCGATCCGTTTCCACCCATTGAAGTTGACAAACGCTGATCCGGTGAATTTGCTCCTGGAATATTTCAAATCGACTCGTCCGAATGATGGCGGAATATGATCAAGCGGTTTACCTCCCTCGGACACGATGGTTCCATTCGTGAGGTTATATGAAACGTTCAAAGAAAAACTCCGGCTCAACGTTGTGTTCAGCACGGAAGACAAGCCGGCAATCCGGGCCTTGCGTTTGTTCTGGTTGGCAAATACAGGCGTGGGTTGTCCATCGTACTCAACTTCGCTGTTTCCGTTCAACTCAAACGCATCGACTACGATAGCATCAAAGAAAGAGGTATAGAAAAAGTTGTTCTCCCATCGCACCTTATCCGACACAAACGTTGTGATGCCAAAATCGAAGTTGGCTGTTTTTTCAGGCTTCAGGTTGGGGTTGGGTACAATCAACGAGGTTCCGGCATTTGTGTCAAACACTTTTGCCAGGTCATCAATATTTGGAACGCGATATCCTGTGCTTGCCATGAAGGACAGCTTCCAGTTCCCATTGGGCCGGAATACGATTCCCAGATTTCCACTCGCATACTTATTTTTTTGAAAGACTGCTTCGAATGGAAAAGGAAAAAAAGCTTTGTCGGTAAATTCAGCGTGAAGCGCGGAGTAGCCAAAACGAACTCCCGTATTGAGTGACGTTCTCATACCCAGGTCATAGGAATGCGTGGCATACAGTGCAACAAAATTCATTGTGTTGTCCCCGCCCGGGTATCGAGTCCCTACAGGCGATATTGCTCCCGTCACGATGTTTTCATTGAACGCAGTAGAACGTAGGGAATTAAATTGTCCGTCAAAACCATAGCGCAGGCGATGAGTCGGAAAAGATTTATTGAAATCGAGCGTAACTCCAATGACATCAACGTTCTCGATCTGGTTTCTCCGGTTGAGACGGTTGAATCGTCTGTCGTGGCGGCTCTCTTCTACTTGCTGATAGCTCAGCATTGCCTTCATCTCATCCGCGAACGCACCCAGCGACTTCACACTAAGTTCGTAGGCAATCATAAGCCGCTTTTGCGGACCATAATACCATTCTGCCTGCCTCAGCCCCCCTCCTTCCGGGTCGGTCAGCCGATCATACCTGGGGATGTTGCCTGAAGTAGAATACTGAAAATTCAGGGTGTGCGCAATTCGCTCCGAAGCCTGATACAATACTTTCTCGATAAGATCGATCTGGTGATATCCGCTGAATTTTTGAACATAAGGATCCGCGTTTGGAATGAGTTCATCAGTTGAGTTGTCAGCCGCCCGTTTAACATAAAAAGTGCGGACACCGAATTGCTCACCCAGGGCCGGATTGGTTCTTTTGCCCATTCTGAGGTCACCAAAGTCACTGAAGGTAACGCCAGTGAAAAAACCAATTCTTTTCAACCCAATGTTAAAATCAAAGTGCTGGGTTTTTTCTTCGTTGACGGACCCATAACGAAAAAATCCATTGCCCGTGAACGATGTTTTTCCGTCACGCGCGAGTTGAGGGTGTTTTGTGCGCATGCTTACAACACCACCCAAGGCATCCGAACCATAAACTGTCGAGGAGGGCCCAAGCAAAATTTCAACATTGTCCAGAAGGTTATTATCGACTGTGATGACATTTTGCAAATGACCAGCGCGGTAGATGAGGTTGTTCATTCGCACCCCGTCAATCATGAGAACAATTCGGCTCGCCTCAAAACCCCGCAGTTGAGGACTTCCACCACCTTGCTGACTTTTTTGCATTCCAACGATCCCGGAGTTGGTGAGAAGCTCGGCCATCGTTTGGGAGTTCAATAACTTTATCTCAGCAGCTGTCATGGGATACACCTGCTGTGATAGTTTGCTTCGCAGTTCAGGAATCTTGTTTGCTGAAACAACCAGTTCATCCAAAAACACAACGGAATCTGGTTCTTCGTTTTGTGCAAACGCAGAGACACATCCAATGACTGCAAAGCATAAAAGAAATATGCTTTTCATTAGAAGAGTTATAATGTTCAAAAAGAAATCACCGGCCGGATTACGGCCATTGGGATTAGGAATTGGTGCGTGGCGGGGGCGCGCTGGGTTGACCAAACAACGATCGCAATCCGAGAGTGTGGTTAGTTTGATGAGCTACACTCTCACCATCAGTTCCCCGTGTTTTGATCTGCTGTCCCGGCAAGAATGTTAGGCTGATAAAATGAATCACTGATCCCTTAACGTTCGGGTCTTGCTTGAACGGTTTGGCGATAATCTCGCTGGCCAACGCCATGAGATCTTCCTCCTTTTCATCGTGCATCGCATAGGCAATCACAGCGTCTTTAGTGACGATAATCCGAGCAATGTCATACATTTTGCCGTTCAGGCTGATTTCATCCTCTTCTACCAATGATGCTTCATACGTTTCGCGACTAAGCACGAGCCGAGACAGCTGTTCTTCCGGCAACGTTCGAAGCCTGGCGCGCATCTCTGAATGAATCGTTCTTAGCGCCACGATGTAATACACATAGAAGCCCGCACTATTTGCAAACAGAATACCTAGCAGCATGAGGGCAGGGAGCTTCTTCATTATCCGAATATACAACTAACTGCGCACACCTAAGAACCGCCTGCAGAAATCTAAGTTTATACCTGCGATTCGAAGAGGTTGTTTATTTCAAAATCGATTTTGCTGACAATAGAGGCGAAGTCCTCCACATTCTGAACGAAATCAAGGTTATTGACATCGATAACCAGGAGTTTTCCGAGCGTATAACCGCCAATCCATTTTTCGTAGTGCTGGTTAAGATTCTTGAGGTAATCAAGGCGGATGGCGTCTTCGTAATCTCGGCCACGTTTCTGGATCTGCCGAACCAACTTCGGGATGTCGGCTTTGAGATAGATCAGCAAGTCCGGTGGGGGCACAAACTTGATCATCGAATTAAAGATATCGTGATAGCTTTCATAATCACGATCGTTCATGAAACCGCTCTTGTAAAGATTCGCGGCAAAGATGTAAGCATCTTCGTAAATGGTGCGATCCTGGATAGTGGTTCGGTTGTTGTCGCGGATTTCGTTCACCTGCTTGAAACGACTGTTCAGGAAAAATATTTGCACATGGAAAGCCCATCGCGGCATGTCCTCGTAAAAATCACGCAGGTACGGATTGTCCTCAACAGATTCATATAGTGCCTGCCACCCGTAATGTTTTGATAGCTTGGCAGTAAGTGTGGTCTTGCCACTGCCAATGTTACCGCAGATGGCGATGTGTTGTAGTTTCTTTTGCACGCGAGCTTGGGCTTAGCTGCGAAGGTAAAAAAGCTTTGGTGAATGGTGGTGCGTTGGGAAAGATTATTTCTAAGCTACGAGTTGCGAGCGAGCTCGATCGCAACAATCCGTTTTGGTCGATATCGATAAGAAGGTACTCGCCTTTAAATTGTGACTTCCCGGCTCATAGCGCAAAGCACGAAGCGCTTAACTCGTAGCCGCTCACAACCACTTCTTCCTCTTAAAAAACCACAAAAACGCGAGAGAAGAAAAAATCATTAAGCCGATTGCAAAGGGATATCCCGCAAGCCACTCTATTTCTGGCATGTGCACGAAGTTCATCCCATAAATGCTGGCGATCAATGTGGGAGGCATGAACACAACGGTCACCACGGTGAAAATTTTGATGACCTGGTTTTGTTCTATGTTCACCAAACCCAGGAAGGTGTTCTGCATGTATTCCAGGCGTTCCGAACTAAACTGGGAGTGCTGCAAAAGTGATGCAATATCGCGGATAATAATAGTGAGCCGTTCGTTCTCAATCTTGTTGAACTCGGGAATACGGATGAGCGAACTTACCACCCGCTGCTTTTCTGTAATTGTCTCGTGAAGAAGCATTACGTTTTCTTGAAGCTGCGCAATGCCAAGGAGCAAATCCTGGTCGAGCGTTTTCCTTGAAAGAAGTTCCTTGCTTACCGTGTTAAGCTTTCGGTTAATGCTTTCAATCAAGTCTGCATCACCATCGATGCGCGACTCAAGCATAGTAAGAAAAATGTCGAGGCCGTGTTCCTTCGTCTCCTGGTTCATGGCCTTCAGGCGTCTGACAGCTTCAGCAAAGATCTTGCTGTCGCCCTGGCGATACGTGAACAGAATATTTCCTTTCAGGATGAAGGTAATATTCTGAACAAACAATTCCGGGTCGCTGGCAACAAAGCCCAGGTTGATCTCGATTGTTTCTTCAGTTTCCAGGAAACGCGAGCTGCTCTCGATCTCCTGCAACTCCTGGGACGTGAAAAACTCAATTTTGTAGTGGGTCTCAACAAATTTTCGTTCTTGCTGCGAAGGTGACTGAAGGTCGATCCATATGATATTATTGAGCTCGAGCACATCCTCAAGCGGAGGGTTCTTGTGCTGCTCAATTTTTCCTTTTGATATGGTGTAGACGCGGATCATTATGAATCTGTCTGCAAGTTATGAGCAATTTGCAAACCGAAAACTACCTTTTGACGAATCTGTTCGACCATTGGGCACAATTCAAGGCTACAAAGTTGTGCCATCACAGAAACTATAGTAATTTGATAAGGTGTCAATCACAAATTCGATTAAAATGAAACTGACAAGAAAACAAGCCATTAAAACGATAGCCGCCAGTGCTATTGGAACCATCTCGCTCCCAGCGTTTTCAAAATCGCTCGAAAACTTAAACGTTAATCCCGTGAAAGGAAATATCAATCATTCAGTCTGTCAGTGGTGTTACGGTTCAATTCCGTTGGAGGAACTTGTTATTGCCGCCAAGGGTATGGGCATCGCGTCCGTTGAACTGCTGGGTGCCAATCAGTGGCCTGTTGTCTTAAAGCATGGAATGACGTGTGCCATGGGCTATGGAAGCACGATCGGCCTGAATCGTGGATTCAATGATCCATCGCTGCACGCACAACTCTTAAAAGAATATACAGAAGCCATTCCCAAAGCCGCTGATGCCGGGCTCAAGAACCTGATCTGCTTCTCAGGAAACAGAAATGGTCTGAGTGATGAGCAAGGACTGGAAAATTGCGCAAAGGGACTAGATCCGGTTTTAAAGATTGCCCAGAAACACAAGATCAAGATCGTAATGGAATTGCTGAACAGCAAAGTCGACCACAAAGATTACCAGTGCGACCATACTGAATGGGGTGCAAAATTGTGTGAGAAAACAGGGTCTGATCAGTTCAAGCTCCTGTACGACATTTACCACATGCAAATTATGGAAGGAGACGTGATTGCCACGATCAAAAAATACAGTAAGTACATCGCTCACTATCACACGGGTGGCGTTCCCGGCCGTCATGAAATTGACGAGACACAAGAGCTTTACTACCCCGCCATCATGAAAGCGATCGCGGAAACCGGATTCAAAGGACACGTGGCGCAGGAATTCATTCCCGCGAAAGCCAATCCGCTGGAGTCGCTGAATGCCTCAATCAAGATTTGCGACATTTAAAGTTTGTAGTTTGTGGTCTGTAGTTCGATGTCCAACAAAAAACTATAGACTTCAAACTAAAGACTCAATTGCCAAGCTTCACGCGCGCGTCATCGGCCCGCACGGTGACTTTTGCCGTTCCTTTTGCCAATGAAAGCCGAGTCTGGTCTTCAGTTTCGTAGGTAGTTTTGAAATCGCCAGACGTGCTGACATGTCCATCATCGTGGTGAATGGTAAATTCTCCTCCTCCACCCAGCACATCGAGGGCTACTAAGCCGTCCTGGCATTTGAACGAATATTGGCCGTTATCCGCCAACGAGGTTTGAATGACAATGTCACCATCGTCACTGTTTGCATCAATAGATGAAAATTGTCCTTTGTAAACTTGAACATCCGCATCGTCTGCATCGATTTCGAGCGACCCTCTGCCCTCGTCCATCCGGATATCGCCATCGTCAATGCGGAAGCTAAATTTGTTTCCCTTACATCCGCTTAGTTGGGCATCGGCATCATCGATGCTCATGGAAATTGACCCGTTTACATTTTTAATGAAGTAGTCGCCATCATCACCGCGCACCGTCAAGCTAACGCCCTCGGGCGCTTCAATCACAATTTTGTAGTCCTCTTTATGATAGGTAACGATGCCGCTGCTGTAGCTGCTTTGGCGCTCACGGATCCGCAGACCTCCAGACACAGATTCCACTTCCACTGTAAATTCCTCGCGTGAATTATACAGGCCCTTCGTTTCAACCGTGCGGTCAATTTTTACGTGAACATCTGGTCGTAACGAGCCGGTGATGTAAACTTTGGCATCAGAAGAGGAAAGATCAATGGTTCCCCTTTTGTCGATCGTATAAACATTGTCCAGGTGGAAATCTCCGTCCTGGGCAACGGCAACTGATACTACACACAAGGTAAGAATGGCGAGAGCGATATTTTTCATAAGCCTAAGGTTAGCAGACTACCTTAAGACGCGGAAACGAGGCGAAGGGTTGCATGGGTTACCTACAAGCCGCAATCAAATGTGTTTACGTTTGACCCATTGCCATCCAACAGAGAGCCAAAAACTTGCTGACTGGCTCGTAGAGGCTCGCAGTTTGTAGCCTTCCTTAATTGTCTTCCTTATCGGCTTTCTCTATCTCCTCATCAATGATTTTTTCAATCACGGCACGCTGGCGCTCATCGATGGTCTGGTCAACTTTCGCCAGCTTTTTCATAAAGCGAAGCATTGCATTTTTCTTGATTTCGTACGCAATAAATACCGTATACTTGTTTTCTTTCGCGTTGAAATATTTCTTTTCGCCCATCTTTCGCAAATCGGCAATCTCCGTATTCATCGTTTGCCGTACCAGGCTTTGAAACTTGTCAGCCACATCCGCGGCACGCTCATTCTCGGTCTGGCCAAGATATTGGTCGGCCACCTGTTTCATGGTTGTATTAACCTGACCAGCAAGTTCGGCCTTTGCTTCCAGGTCGGCTTTGCTTTGGGCGATGTTTTCGGCTGAGCTTTCACCTCGACCAGTTCCGCGGAAGAAACGATTATTCGATTCATAGGCATTTCCCTGGAAAGGTTCATTCACCTTTTTTCCTAATTTACTTGAGGTGCACGAAGCGAAAACTGCCGCGGCAAATAAAAACAAGAATATCTTTTTCATGGGATAGCGGATGGTGTACGGATAATTTACGAAAACTGTGCCAGAATTAATTATGAGTTGTAGACGATGACCTGCCACCGGAAGGCCCACATCCAGCGAATGGAATACGACTGAATGCCAGCACTCTTGAGGATTTCAATCAACTCATGCTTTTTAAAAGCACGCAAAACTGAAAGGGGTCCGTCATTTTGAACCATCGGTGATTTCGAGAACGCCTTAGTGAGCAACTTAATGGAATGATAAGCAAACCAATGCCGGTGGATATCATTAATAACAAAGCCGATTCTCGCCTGCTTCTTCAGCTGCCGGAAAAAGTCAGTCAATTGCTCGTTGGTAAAGTGATGGAAGAACAGCGTTCCCGTCACAACGTCAAACGACCTTGACGCAAAAGCGGGCGAAAAAATGTCTTGTGACTCAAATCGGATATTGAAAGGATCGGGCGTATACAAAATTGCCTCGTTCACAATGTTCGGATTTGCATCAATGCCCACGAGTTCTGCCACAAGCTTCTTGCGCATTGCCCACCTTCTGATCAGGCGCAGAATATCGCCTCCGCCACATCCGAGATCGGCAAGTGAAAAATGGTTTGTCCGCGCATGATCAAGTAGCTTTTGTATTCCGTTTATGGTTACATGATTTCCACCGAGCAGGGTGTTAATCGTTTCCAGCTCTTTCAGCGTCTGCCGGATGACTTCGCCCGAACACGTCAGGTCATCCATCAACTCTTCATCGTACGAACGTTTTGAAAAATCAGGCATCAGATGCTTTCAATGGTTAAGACCATACTTTCGAGCGTGAGGCCTGGTCCGAAAGCAAAACTGAGAACGCGTTCGTTGGTGTTTGCAGCCGTCAGGTTTTGGATAACCTCACTCAGCACGAACAACACGGTTGGTGACGACATGTTGCCAAATTGCTCCAGCACTTTATATGCGGCTGCATTTTGCTGTCGTGTAATGCCCAGTTCATCTTCAATCACCTGCAAAATCTTCCGGCCCCCTGGATGAATTGCAAAGTGCCTGATATCCGTTAATTTCCTTGAAATCTTTTTCAGCAGCGAATTTGTCAGCTCCTTAATTCCGCCTTTGATGATGTCGGGGACATAGGCAGACAGTTTCATCTCGAAACCAAGATCTCCCACGGTCCATGCCATAAATTGTTCGCCATCAGCAGAAAGGTCGCTATGAAAACTTTCAAGCTTCAGCTTTAATGAACTGGTTGTGTTTGACTCAACCAGCAAAGCCGCAGAGCCATCGCCAAAAAGAGCATTTGCCAGGATGTTATCGTCAGAGCCTTCCCGTTGAAAATGCAGGCTGCAAAGTTCAGTGCACACGATCATCACCTTCGCTGATGGATCTGTTTTACAAAACGCGTCAGCGATCTTTAGGGCATTAAACGCTGCGTAACATCCCATGAAGTTAATGGCTGTTCGCTGCACGGTCGACTTCAATTTAAGTTGCTTGACCAGGTCAATATCGAGGCCAGGTGCATACATTCCGGTGCAACACACTACGATAAGGTGAGTAACTTGCTGAAGCGCTGTCGAGGGGTAGCGCGATTGCAGATTTTCAACGGCTGCCTTGCTCAGGGTAACCGCGTTCGCACGGAAGAGATTGATCCTTCTTTCGGTGGTCGGTACAGGTTCAAAGTTCTCGGCCTGTGAGTAGAAACTGAAATCACTCGTTTTGCCATAGTCCGCTATCACACTGTGGCGATATTCAATTCCACTCGCTTTAAAGATTGTCTTCAATTTGCGGCTGTCTCCATTGTGCAGTGTCATGGTATGGAGCATAAATTCGGCAATGGTCGCCTGACTAAATCGATGGCTGGGATTCGCTGTGCCAATGGCAGTGATATAACTCATGACTTCCAATTATAAGTCAAAAAACCGTTACTTTGTTTAAAACCAGAATTTATGTTGAGTCGTTCGTCCTGGCTGCACCTGAGAATTCCGTTCTCGTTCTTTCTGCTTCCGATCTTTCTATTCAGCCTGTCTGTGTCGCCTAACCTCAGTGGTTCTGGAATCGGTTGGGTATTTTTTATTGTTCACTTTTTACTTTATCCGGCAAGCAATGGCTATAACAGTTACTTTGATAAAGATGAAAAGAGTATTGGTGGTTTAAAAAATCCGCCTCCTGTCAAGACGGGTCTGTACTACCTTGCACTGCTTTTCGATCTTGTCGCCATTATTCTTGGCTATTGGAAAGTAAACTTCACATTTGCAATCATGCTGCTGATCTATGGCCTCGTTTCAAAAGCTTACAGCCATCCCTCTATCCGGCTAAAGAAGTATGCCATCGGCAGTTGGGTAATCACCGGTTTGTTTCAGGGACTGTTCACCTTTCTGATGTGTTACGTAGGCATAAACAATTTTTCGATTGAAAACCTGGGGAAGCCGCAGCTCCTGTTTGCTGGCACCCTCACCAGCCTGATGCTCTGGGCAAATTATCCGCTCACGCAGGTTTACCAACATGAGGAAGATGCAAAACGGGGCGATCAGACATTAAGCATGATGCTTGGCGTAAAGGGCACCTTTTACTTTGCCGGAGTTTTCTTCGCAATCGCGGTTGCCGGGTTCATTGTGTATTTCCACGAATACGCCAAGCCTATCCATACGTTGCTTTTCCTTACAGCGCTTGCACCCACACTCGCGTTCTTTCTCTTCTGGTTCATCACCGTCTTGAAAAATGAACGGGAAGCGGACTATACAAAAACAATGTGGCTGAATGTTACTTCAGCCACAGGTCTTAATATATTCTTTGTTTATTTTTTCCTGGATACCAGCCAGGTTGTTCAAGCCATCCAGGGAGGCTTCTAGCTGATTTGCGAACCGATTCGCTCCAAAAGAGCCTTGGTCGCGCGGATTCCTTCTTCTTCTGACAGCTTACTGCCTTCATATTCTATTCCAATGTGACCGGTATATCCCGCGCTTTTTACGATTGGCAGCATCCGTGCGTAGTCTGTTTCGATGCAGTTTCCCTGCTCGTCAAAATCATACGATTTCGCGCTTACGCCTTTCGCATACTTCATCAGCTCTTCAGTGCCTTTGTATCGGTCATACATTTCAACACATTTATCGCCTTCGCGCTTGATGCAGAAATTACCAAAATCCGGCAGCGTCCCACAATTCTGCATCTGTGTATCCGCAATAACTTTACTTAACCACTGGCCATCTGAAGAGTAGCCGCCATGGTTCTCGACAATAACTCCAATATTGAAATCCTTTGCGAACTCCGAAAGGGAACGAAGCCCATCAGTAGCTGCCTTTGCAACTTCTTCCGCTGATCCTTCGCCATAGGCATTTACACGAATGGAGTGACATCCGAGGAATTTTGCCGCCTCAACCCATTTCTTATGATTATCAACTGCAATCGCCCGCTGGTTTTTCTTGGTGTCACCGAGGCCACCTTCGCCATCAATCATGATCAGCACACTCGTTACGCCCAGGTCATCGCAGCGTTTTTTCAAATCGGCCAGGTAGGCTTGATCTTTCGCTTTGTCTTTAAAGAACTGGTTTACATACTCCACCGCTGAGATTCCAAAATCGTTTTTGGCTTTCGCAGGAAAATCGAGGTTGGTCAGCTTGTTAGCGAACAGCATGTTATGGAGTGACCATTCGGCAAGCGAAATTTTGAAAAACATCTCTTTTGGTTTTGCTTCCGTTGAGGCGGTCGCGGTGGTGTCTGCCGTGGACTCAGATCCAGTCTTTGAAGCACAGGAAGCAAGCATGCTCGATCCCAGTGTTGAGCCAACAGTGATTAGTCCAAGGGAGCGTAAAAAGTCGGTACGATTCATATCGGTTTGATTGGTGAATTCAAAAGTTAGAAATAATTCCAGAAATATCCGTCAGGTTCTTAAAACGGTTCGCCATGTGTTTTTTGCACAAGGAATCGCGCCAGCGGTTTTGAATACAACACAAGATTCACCGCAGCAGCCGACAGGCTTCGGTTTCCGAATAAATTCTGGATTTTTCTGCCGCGCCAAAGCCTCGCTGAAAAGTTTTTCGTCCATTCATGTGTATAGCGAAGCTCCATGGCGTGGCGCGAAATTTTCTTTTGCAGAAACAGAGGAATTATATCAGCGGCAATTTTTGCGCTATGAATAGCGATAGCCATACCGTTGCCGCAGAGCGGGGCGATCATCCCTGCCGCATCACCGGCCATCAAAACATGATTTTCTATCGGCCCTTTCGTCTCGAAGGAAATCTCATTGATCACTTCCGGCTTCGCAAAGAGAAAATCGGAATTAACGAAAATATCTTTCAGCCTCGGATTACGGTAGAGAATGTTCTGCTCAAGGGCTTGTATGCTGCCTTGCTCACGCAGGGTTTCCCGCTCCGTCAAATAACAAATATTTGAGACTCCGTCCTCCACGCGATTGATTCCGCAATACCCTCCTTCGAAATTGTGAAGTGCTACCTGGTTCACCGGATGATCGTTGCGGGCATGATACTTGACGCCAACATAGGGTGAGCGTTTTTCGACAAACGATCGTCTTAAGGATACATCGAGTCGTGAGCGCTTGCCCTGTGCGCCAATCACCACATTACCTTCAAAAGATCCCTTTGTGGTCTCTACTGTAAACCTGTCATGCTCAAACCGGACCGAATTTGCTTCAGTGTCCAGCAAAAATTCCACCCCGCATTCTTTGGCGATCTCGTATAGAAAGAAATCCAGCGAAAATCGGCTGATTCCAAATCCACCAAGGTCCAGTTTCATGGTTGACACTTTTCCGGTGACAGATGAGAGCACAAATTCATCAATGTGGGGTGGAGAAAATTTCTCAGGATACAATCGGTGTCCCTTTAGGAACGGTAAAGCCTCATTCGAAACGTATTCTCCACAAACACGATGAAGCGGGTATGATTTTTTTTCAATGAGCAGGCACGGAATTCCCTTCCTTCGAAGGAGAATCCCGGAAACAAGGCCCGCAAGGCCACCCCCGATAATAATTATGTTTCCCAGATTGTGATCGTTTGTTCCAATTTGAATTAGCAGAAAT
>DASWTP010000022.1:0-2165 GCA_036402075.1 Chryseosolibacter sp.
CAGTGCAGCAGCTTTCACACCATCAACCGGAATTTCTACCTGCGCGATTGGAAGGTCGGTGGAGGCTGTAACCTCTTTACCGTTGTAGGTATAGGTAAACTTCAGCTCGCCACGATTTTCAAGGCTGACAAAGCTCGCCACAGACTTGAGACACCATGCAGTTGTTTGCGTACTCATCCAGTTATTTTGATTGCTGAGCGCTTCGGAAATCTCTTTCACGATCTCAAATCCTTTCGTTTTGTCGCCAACGAGGTTCAACGTTTCAAGGATAATTGCTTTGTCTCGCTCATCAGAGCCGTACGAATAACTCATTTCCTGGTACGGCTTCACCACCGTTGTGAGTTTTGAGATTAGCGTCTTTGCGGCTTCAATCTGTCCGGCTTTTGCATAAGCTGCAGCAAGCATCCATGCTGCTGTTACGGGAAGGTTGCCTTGCTCGCGCAGTTTGTTCATTGCGCCCATTTCGGGATCTCCCGCCAGGGCAAGCGCATACAAGCGATAGGCTTGAATAATTTCACTGCTCGAGTATTCCTGATTTCGTCTCCAATCCTGCGCCCTATTTTTCTGAAATTTCTTCCAGCGTTTGATCATTTCGTTCGGAACAAAAAATCCTCTTGCCTCTGCCTCGATAAGGAAATGACCGGCATAGGTAGTTGACCAGCTATCGTAGTCTTGTCTTCCAGGCCAGTACGAAAATCCGCCATCGCGCTGCTGGAATGACTTCAGTCGCTCGATACCTGCACGTACATTTCGCTGCATCACCTCAGATTCATTCTTCGTTACCGGTTTAATCTTATCAATGAACAGCTGCGGGAAGACAGAAGAAGTTGTCTGCTCGACACAACCATACGGGTACTGGATGAGGTAGCGTAAGCGCTGCCCTAAGTTGATCGGAGGCATCGATGAAATCTCGAGGAGGGCTGAATTTGTTCCGGCCATACCAACTGGCGTCACGTTTGTCGTCCATGTCTTGTTGGCTTCCAACAAACCTTCTACAACCCGAGTCACCGGAGGATTTGCATTACGAACATCAATTTCTATCGCATCCTTCGCATTGAAGCTTCCCGAGGTTGCTGTGACTTCAACCTTGCCGATACCCAACAAACTTTTCACACCAAGATCGAAGTCAACTGTCATGTCAGCATTTGCCATCGTCACGGTTTGGGTTGAGGTCAGTGTTTGGATTGGGCCGGAACTTTTCACTTCGAGCTTTACCGTTTTAATGCTCTTATCCATTGCGAAAATGGTCACCGGAAGTTTTACTTTCTCATCCGGACCGAGCACGCGTGGCAAGGTTGCTAAGATCATCAACGGTTTGCGCACCGGTGTCGCTTTCTCTGCCGATCCATAAGCACCATCGTAACCTGCTACGACCATCGTTTTCACTGAACCAATGTACTGTGGCATCTTGAAGGTGTGTTCATCGGAACCTCCATCCAATGTGAATGGTCCAAAGTATTTTACAACCGGTTTGAAGCGGTTGGCTTTTGCATCATCTTCTTTTCCTTTAAGCGCATCGTCACCACCGATCGCGAGAAGCCGCTCAAGTCGCGCTCCGAATGCCCCCATCACATCGTTGTACAAATCCCATGTCTTCACTCCCAGCGCTTCACGAGCATAGAATCTTTTCCAGGGATCCGGAGTTTTGAAACGCGTGAGATCAAGCAAGCCTTCATCAACCATGGCGATCGTGTAGGTCATCTTGCGTTTTGTTTTTTCCGAGATCTTGATCGTTACTTCCTGCCCAGGCTCAAGCACGTCTGGCATTTCGATCACTGGTTCAAGATGTGTTTCGGGGTCTTCGACCTGAATCGGAATGACGCCATACATGCGGATAGGCAGGTCGTTGACGGTTTGTGAATGTGGCTGTAGCGAAGTGATGTGAACGAAGACGTTTGGTGTCATCTCGCGCGTGATCTCGAAGGAGAATGGGTTATCGCCTTTTTTCGTCTCAACCCAATAGCTTTCAATCACGCGGCTTCCATTTTCGATGCTGACAAGTGCACGGCCTTCGCCACTTCCCGGAATTACCACGGAAGCTTTTTCACCGATATTGTAGGCAGGCTTGTCAGAAGCGAACGATAGCATTGTTGCACCATCGGCACCCTGTCTTGCGCGCCCAGCCCAGCCTGGCCAGTCAATATAGACAACCTTCGCGGTGGTAT
>DASWTP010000023.1:0-42936 GCA_036402075.1 Chryseosolibacter sp.
AATATCATCGACATCACCCGAACGGAAGAGCAGCGGGAGAACGGGCGAAGCTTTGTACTGGCGGGCATTGGACTCAGCTACAAACCAAAGGTCTTCGTTGACGTTTATTCGAACGTTTCACAAAACTACCGCTCCATCACCTTCAGCGACATGCGGATCTCAAATCCCTCGTCTGTCATCGACCCGAACATCCAGGATGAAAAAGGTTATTCATTTGACCTGGGTGTGCGGAGTGATCAGACGAGCTTCTACAATTATGACGTTAGTGTCTTTTACCTGAACTACAACAATCGCATTGGAGAGGTACAGTTTTATGATGAGAGCAACCGCACGCTCCGCAGAAGAGGAAATATTGGGCAGGCAATTATCCGGGGAGCGGAGGCTTATGGCGAGGTGGATCTCGTGAATAGCCTTTCCTCCAGCCATAGCAACTGGAGTGGCGTGCTCTTCACAAACATTGCTTTCATCAAAAGCAGATACAGCAAAAGCGAAGTGCCTGGAGTTGTAAATAACCAGGTTGAATTTATCCCCGAAGTGAATTTGAAATCCGGCTTGCGACTTGGTTACGGAAATTTCAAAACTTCATTTCAATATACGTATCTCTCGGAGCAGTTTACAGAAGCAACCAATGCGCGCGAGGGAGGCGTTTCAGCCGTGGTTGGAATCATTCCGGCATATTCAATCATGGACGTTAGCATATCGTATTCCTATAAAAAGTTTAGACTTGAAATGTCTATGAACAACGTGGCGAACACCATGTATTTCACCCGGAGGGCCACTGGTTATCCCGGGCCTGGCATCCTTCCCTCTGACGGCAGAAGCATTTACGTCACGCTGCAGGCCAAAATATAAAAGGAAACCCTGCAACTGATTCGTTCATGCAGGAACGTCACAGCGCAGGGTTCGGATCCTAAACCTTACTCTTAGTGTATAGCTTTCATCGCTGACCTACAGCAACGTTCATTACATCAGCTCCATCTGCCACAACGCGCTGGCGAACCGCGCCTGCAACTCTTCTCCCGAGCTCAAGGCCTGCCTCGTTATCCGAGCGGAAGTGAATGCCCGCATAAAATCGTGACTCTGCGCCATCCTTCGCAAACTTTTGGAAGAACGCTTTGTCGTAGGGAAAGAAGTAGCTGAACAGCTCTTCCACGGCCCCACACATCATTGCATGCCCGGAGGGATAGCCAGGGAACGGTGGAGTGGGAACAAGCGGCACGTAAGTCGGATCGTACTGGTCTGGGCGCGTTGCCCAATAATGATACTTCGCATCCCAGCATGCCGTGAATGCATCGTAGTACGTAATAGCAACGGCAGCATAAACCCGGGCAGCACGAGGTGGATTGTTCTGCAAATTATATTCAAAGATTTTCTTGGTGAGCAGATCGTCACCGGTTGGCTGGCTCGCGAAGTACCATGCGTTCGCCTTCGATCGGAACGTCTGTTTGAAGTTTTTCAGTTCGTCCATCTCTTTGGCAAAATCAGGAGGCGGCACAGGGCGGAATTGGCTGGCGCTGTCAAGTACAAAGGTTTTGTTGTGACCTGCCATCGGCAACATCGGAGTGCCTTTCCACGAGCCCGGTGTTGTCGGCATTTTACCATCGAATTTTTTCGTGGTAATAAAGTCCCTGGTCAGTTCAATTTGCTTTTGAGCGATCACTTTTCCTAACTCGAAACCCGCGCGTGTGTCACTTGGGTAGGAAGCTCCCGCTGCAACACGGGATGCCATTGCGCGATCAGCCATGCGCTTTGCTGAATCTGCCAGGGCAGGGTAAAAGTGTGAGATAATTGCCACCGCAGCTCCGGCTGCCACGGAATGTTCACACGGATATGAAGGACTCTCAGGTCGCACTCCGAGAAGTTTTACTCTGTTGTCAGCAGCAAATGGCCGTTGGCGGTTGAAGGTATACTTGGCGTCCCAGGCAGCGATCGTGGCATCATAGATAGCAGTGCCCATCAGCATTTGTGCAAGAGCACCGTTCCCGGTGATGTCAGTCATCCAGAGTTTTGATACCATCGTATGCCAGCGGTATCCGGGCGCACCTGCATTCCAATAAGTAATTTGTTTCATGCCTTCAGGCCCAAGCGTATTTTGTGCAGCAATCACTTGTTGCAGCTCTTCTTTGTTTCCGGATGGCGCTGTCAATCGGTTTGGTTTTGCAGCGGGAAACCACGGCTTCCACTTTCCGGCACCAGGTTCAACCTGTGCATGTAGGGGAATTCTTGTTAGCAATAGAAGAACTGAGGCCAGTAGGAGTGGGGCGAGTAAAATCTTTTTCATAGTCGTAGCGTTTTTATAGCAAGGATACGAGAACGGAAAAGTTCGGCCAT
The DNA here is from genome assembly GCA_036402075.1 of Chryseosolibacter sp. Classification (GTDB taxonomy): domain Bacteria; phylum Bacteroidota; class Bacteroidia; order Cytophagales; family Cyclobacteriaceae; genus Chryseosolibacter. Next base: position 2,332 of record DASWTP010000023.1, read on the forward strand.
GCGCGATCGATAGACACAACACCTCGGTAAACGGAAGGGAAATTTAAGTCAACAGCGAAATCGGATCTCTGCAACACGCCTCGAATTCTGATCGAAATCAGCCGGTAAAAAGCCACGTTGACGATCTGGTGCGTTTCGTAGACTGTAATCAGAGTTCGGTAGGCCCACTGACAAAAAAAGAAATATTTCACGATCTTTGGCCATAATGCCGTGATGAAAATAGCTGTCGATAAAGAGCGCTTTCGTGTCTACCTGGTGATCGCGGCCTGTTACCTCGGCTTCTGGTTGCTGCACGACCTCGTTGACAATCCGGAGACCTTCTTTAAGCGTGTGTGGAATAACATCTGGCTGATCAGCTACCTGCTCGTGCTCAACTATATCTTCTTCGAAGTCTTTATCGCTTCATTGAATTTTTCGGTTGGTAAGATCGTGACGGCTCCGTTCATTTTCTTTTTCTTTATCATGATGTTTTCGTTCGGCTTCTACGGCTGGCGTTCAGTAGGCGTTTCCCTCGACCTCTACTTTCCCCTGCGCGAACACATTAATATTTACAAAGGTGTAGAGTACCACGCACCCTATAGCTTCTTTTCTGTGATCTTATTCGGGGGGCTGAAGCACGCCTACAATTACCGAAAGCTGAAAGCCGCAGCGCAACAGCTTCGTATTGAAAAGCAGGAGGCGGAATTGAATTACCTCAAGTCGCAAACCAACCCGCATTTTTTGTTTAACACCCTGAACAATATTTATTCCCTGTCGCGAGACAAGTCTGATCTCGCCCCGGAGTCGATCTTGCGGCTTTCCAAAATTCTTCGCTATATGCTGTACGAAACGAGTGGCGCATATATCGCTATCGAGCAGGAATTGAAGATCATGCACGATTACATTGCGCTCGAAAAGTTACGGTATGACGACTCGCTCCGTATTAACTTCAGCAATGACATCGAGGATATGAAGCAGGCAATCCCACCACTACTGCTTATTCCGCTGGTTGAAAACGCCTTTAAACACGGAGTCTCGGAAACACGAACTGAACCGTTTGTCGATATTCATTTAGCTGTAAAGAACAGGCGACTTTCCTTTATCGTCAAAAATTCAGCGGAGTCTGTGGCGCCCGATGCACGCATCCGGGAAAGCATTGGACTTTCTAACCTCAGGCGGCAGCTGCAATTGCTGTACACCGATTATGAGCTTACCGTCAAGCCCACTGACGGTGTTTTCACTGCCCTTTTGAAAATTAACCTGGCAAGCCATGTCTAACCTTACCTGCATTATTGTTGAAGATGAACCCCTGGCAGCAAAGGTGCTCACTGACTATATTCTCCAGGTGCCCTTTCTCGAATTGAAAGGAACATTTAAAGACGCAATCCTGGCGACTGACTTTTTGCGAGACCACAAAGTTGACTTGATCTTTCTTGACATTCACTTACCCAAACTTAAGGGAATGGCATTCCTGAAGACCCTCACGCACCGCCCTGCTATCATTATCACCACAGCGTATCACCAATACGCTGTAGAAGGATTCAACCTGAATGTCACTGACTACCTTCTCAAACCTTTCGAATTTGAACGATTCCTGGTGGCTGTTACGAAAGTCAAGTCCGGTCAGAGCGAGAAATCAGCTTCGACTGATCATGACAGACCGGAATCAAAGGAGCATCTTTTTCTTAACGTGCAGAAAAAGAAAGTAAAGATTTCATTTGCCGAAATTCTTTACATCGAAAGCCAGCGTGAGTACGTCCGGATCGTCACCACGAAGAAAGAATACCTGTCGAAGATAAGCACACACGAGATTGAGGGCATGCTGCCGACAAACACGTTCAAGCGCATCCATCGCTCGTTCATTGTCTCGATGGATAAGATCGAATCCTATTCTGCCGAAGAAGTCGAGATCAATGGAGTGCCGATTCCGGTGGGCCGCGACTACAGACACGTACTTGATAAACTGTAAAGTCAAGGTACTTAGCGGCATCTTCGATTGTCCTAAACTGAACAGTAGATGGATCATTTCGTGACATTTCCGAACATCCGCGGGCGAAAATCACTCACTATGGGCTGTTTTTTGAAATGGTACAATCTTGGATTCTGGCAGATACCGAGAACTTCAAACCCATGAAAAAGCTCTTCCAACCAACCTTTATTCTCTCACTAGTTGCTATTATCACTACCCAGGCAATGGGGCAAACAACCATTGGTGTCGGTGATGTATTTCCAGGTAAAGTCGAATATGCCGCCTTCAGCGTGAATACAACCACAAAGGTTAGCATTCATGTAACGGGCGGGGCATTCCACCACGAAGACTGGCGAAAACTCGTCCACTATGGATGGATCATAGAAACCGAAACGCGCAAACCTGTCTGGCACGCAGCTGACAAGCTTGAGGACGGATTCGAATATGGCGAGTTCGAAGTGAAAGATGAGATCTCACTAAAGCCTGGCAACTACGAAGTGTATTTTGCTTCCTCATATCATCAGCAAGACAATTACTGGAGCTTTGATGGAATCGGTGGATTTGTAAACGAAATCTTTAGCGACCGGAAACGATCGAACTACAATAGCGAAATGCGTGAGGGAATGGGGATCACCGTATCCGGAAACGTGATAAGACAGACGACAAGCGCCCTTATCGAAAGTAAGGTGAAGGACGCCCTGGTGTCCATCACAAAACCTGATCATAATGCAAATGAGAAGAAAGGATTTTCGCTGTCGGCCGAAACCACGATTCGAATTTATGCTATCGGAGAGCTCGAGCGCGAAGAGACGTTTGATTATGCCTGGATCTACGATGTAGACAAGCGTAAACGCGTGTGGGTTATGGATTACAGTAATTCAGACTATGCGGGGGGCGCGCGAAAGAATCGTGTTTCCGATGAGGAATTGAAATTGCCTGCCGGCAATTATCTCGTTAGCTACGTTACTGACGATTCACATGCATATAACGACTGGAATTCACTGCCACCAGACGATCCGCAGTTTTCCGGAGTAACCATTTGGGCGAATAACAAAGCGAATATTGTTCCTTTCAAGATGCCGGAAGAAGTTACACCGGTTCTCCAAATCACGCAGGTTCGGGATGATGCCCACGTAACGAAAGGCCTTACCATTAAATCAGCCGTTGACTTGCGGGTGCTTTCGATCGGTGAACAATCAGATGATGAAATGGTGGACAACGGTTACATCATGAATGCAGCTACGCGGCAAGTCGTGTGGGATATGGCGGACCGGAGGAAAGAGCATGCGGGAGGTGCCGAAAAAAACAAGATGGTAGACGAAACAATCCGGCTGGAGAAAGGAGATTACATTGTTGCTTTCACAACAGACGACTCACACGCATTCGGTGATTGGAACAGTGGCCCGCCACACGAGCAAGACCATTACGGCATAACGCTTTGGGTTACAAAAAAAGAAGACCTTCCCAAGATAAGCTTGTTCGACCCGACCTCTTTCAAGAATAAGGATGTGGTGGTCGAGATCCTCAGGGTACGTGACGATGAGCAGTTCAGTGAAACCTTTACACTCGATCGGGATACAAACCTGCGAATTTTCGCAATTGGAGAAGGTGATGATGACGAACTCGTGGATTATGGGTGGATCAGAAATACCGACACTGGAAAAGTTGTATGGGAAATGACCTATCGCAATACTGAACCTGCAGGTGGTGCGGCCAAGAACAGATTGTTCAACGGCACGATCATTCTTCCAAAGGGAACATACAAAGTTTATTACGAGACGGACGGATCACATTCTTACCGCGACTGGAATGCCAGTCCACCGCGCGATCCCGAACGGTACGGAATTACGATCACAAAGGAATAGTCTTCGATCGCTATTCCGTGAGCCTTTCATGTTGCCATGCATGGAAGGCTTTTTTTATTGTCACAAAAGATCAATGAGAATTTTATTCCAGGATTGTAACCTTTCGCTCCAGGGAAGGTACTACTCAAAATCACCTTGCCCTATGATCCGAAACTATTTCAAAATAGCGTTTCGTACGCTGTGGAAAAATAAACGACTTGCATCAATAAACATTTTTGGACTGGCGACAGGTATTGCCTGCAGCCTTTTGATATCGTTGTATGTTGAGGATGAGTTGTCCTATGACAAACATCATCGTAACGCGGACCGGATTTATCGGGTTGTGAAGGATTTTATCAACGATGATGGCAGCCGCATTCCTGACGCAACATCTCCCGGGCCGCTGGCTGCTGCCATGCAAAAAGAAATACCGGAAGTGGAGACGGTGGCCCGTATTCATCCCGACTGGGGAGGGACTGTGCGGGTAGAGTACAACGAGAAAAAAATTGCTGAACCGAAAGTATGGCGTGTTGACAGCAGTTTCTTTGACGTTTTCTCTATTACCTTTCTTGCAGGCGATGGCAAGTCAGCGTTGAACGACATCAATTCGGTAGTGCTGACGGAGAGCACTGCAAAACGATATTTTGGGAGCGAGGACGCGCTTGGCAAAGTATTAAAAATGAACAACAACGATTTTACAGTCTCCGCAATCATTGCGGATGTGCCAGCGCAATCGCATTTCCACTATGACTTCCTTTTATCTTATCGAAGGCTCCCCGCAGCAGCAAATACAAACTGGAACAGTTACAACTACTACACCTATGTGAGGGTAAGGCCTGGAACAGATGTGCAGGCATTAGAGAAAAAAATTCAGGATGTACATGATCGCAGCACGACTGAGCATTACAGCGCTTTTTACACCCAGCCATTGCTTGATATCCATCTTACATCCAAGCTCAAGTGGGAGCTCGAGCCAAATGGCGATCGGTTGTATGTAACCATCTTCGGTATTATCGGGGCTTTTATCCTGCTTATTGCAGGCATTAATTACATCAACCTGTCCACCGCCAAATCATCGCTCCGTGCAAAAGAGATCGGCATCCGGAAGGTCTCGGGAGCCGAACGCCAATCACTTGTTTTTCAATTGATGATGGAGTCGATGATCATTTGCCTGATCAGCGCAGCACTGGCGGTGGCGATCGCCTATGTGCTGACGCCCGTGGTCAACGAGCTGACGCAAAAGGAAATTGATATGACGCAAAGCCCGGTTGTCTTTATATACCTCTTGTGTGTTACGATTTTCATCGGCATCATAGCCGGCATCTTTCCAGCGCTTTACCTTTCATCGTTCACACCTGTTGCTGTGCTAAAAGGATTTAAGCTAAATGAGAAAGGCGCGCTGAATCTCAGGAAGTCCCTTGTGATTGTGCAGTTCACAATTTCAGTGGTGCTTATTATCGGTGCGCTGATCATCATGGAACAAATGAACTATGTACAGTCCGCCAACCTGGGATTCAATAAAGACCAGGTTATGGTCATCAATAACGCGGGAGGACTGTCGCGTGCAGATCGGAATTCGTTTCTCAACAGCGTCAAGTCGTTAGCTGGCGTAGAGAAGGCTGCGACTTCTTCCACCGTTCTTGGCCGTGGGTTCAACACTACGCGTCTGAGAGCACAGGGCTCCCAGCAACAACAACAACTCAACTTCACTTCCGCTGGCTTTGATTACCTCGATGTGGTAGGTATCGAGATGAAAGAGGGAAGGGGTTTTTCACGAGAGTTCCCTGCCGACACAATGAACAATGGAACATTAGGCGGCCCATTAAATCAACGCCTGGGTGGGATTGTGATCAATGAGCAGGCGGCAAAGGAGTTTGGGCTCGGATCACCTGCAGTTGGTAAACAGCTGGTTTGGTCTACTGATGCCGATACAGTGTACTACGTTGAGGTTATCGGTGTAACAAAGGATTTCCATTTCACCTCGTTGCGAAATGAGATTAAGCCCTACGGATTCCTGATGTATCAGGGTGGTCAGAATAACTTCACACTCAAACTTGCTGGCGGAACCATTTCATCCACGGTATCGCAGCTGGAATCGCTGTGGAAGAAATCGTTTCCTGAAACCCCGTTTGAATATCTGTTCCTTGACGACACCTTCGATAAGATGTACGCAGCTGAAGCGAGGTTCCAGAAAGTCTTTATCAGTTTGGTAGTCCTGGGAATTATCATCGCCTGCCTGGGTTTGTTCGCCCTCGCGGCATTTTCTGCTGAGCAACGTATCAAAGAAATCGGTATTCGCAAGGTGTTAGGAGCTTCGGTTCTTCAGGTCGTGGCGCTACTTTCTAAAGATTTTCTGAAGCTCGTGGCTGTATCGGTAATAGCGGCCATACCTATCGCTTATTTCGCCATGCAGTCATGGCTCAGCGGCTTTGCCTACCGGATCGCGGTTGAATGGTGGATTTTTGTTGCGTCTGCCGTGATTGCGTTCGTGATAGCGTTCCTCACCATCAGTTCCCAGGCGATCAAAGCCGCGATTGCCGATCCGGTCAGGAATCTCCGCACTGAATAGTTTACGATGAACTTTTAGGAACAGAACAACAACGCTTCACGATAAATTTAGCTCATTTGAGTCACTACTTTTGAGGAGCCTCTTAGCATGGAGGATAACTCTCAACCCATGATTCCATGAGCTCACGTGTCACAATTAAAGAGTTTCCACAGGCCGCCCTTGTGGGAACATGGTTTCCGCCAGCACCGTCTGTGAAGAAGAATGCATTCTTGATTGGGTGCGCCATGGGGGTGACGCAAAAGTATTATCACCACCTGGCGGAGTACCTCTCCGAAAGCGGATACACAGTTCTCACGTTTGATTATCGCGGCACGGGCGACTCGGCCCCAGCACGCTTGCGCGGCTATCGCATAAACCTCTTTGACTGGGCAGACGATATCAGGTATGCGCTTGAATATTTAAAAACAAAGAACCCAGATGACGAAATCATTTTCCTCGGCCACAGTATCGCAAGCCAGCTGTTCGGATTTGTTGACGGAAAGAATTTGGCTAGCAGGGCCATTTTTCTCGCGTCTTCAACAGGCTATTGGGCAGACGGAATAGGATTGTCAAAATGGAAGAATCTGTTTCTACTCTCCGTGGTGATGCCATTTTCAAATGCGGTATGGGGATACACGAATGCCAAATTTTTCAAGCAAGGGGAAAATTATCCAAAAGGCCCGTCACTCCAATGGAGAAGGTGGTGTCTTCATCCCAACTATTTCGCAATTGAGAATTTGCGAAGCCTGAAGCCCTTCGCTGAATTTTCCGGCCCTATACGATCCTATTATTTCACTGACGATCCCATTGCTAATGAAGCTACCGCGAAAAAACTTCTGGCCGCATACACAAATTCAAACACAGTTTTAATTAAGAAAAAGCCATCGGACTATCAGCAAGCTTCTATCGGCCATACCGGGTTCCTCTCGAGAAAATTCAGGAGTTCTTTCTGGCAGGAACTGGCTTCATGAGCCTTACGCTCAGGTTACAGGGTCCTTTACCATCATCTGCTCAAGCCAGCTCATAGCAAGTTCGCGGGTTTTAAAAAGTTTCAACTCAGCTTTCGAAGTCTTGACAAGCTTCAGGTAATGGTTAATAGCATAAATAGAAAACACATCGGTTGAGAGCACCATTGCGGAGCGCAGGCCTCCGTGCTTCTCAAAGTTGGGCGCCACTTCTTTGCTCATGAAATCACTCATCTTTGTGAATGTGCCGGTCATTTTGCTGGCATCGTGCAGCACAAAATAGCACGGATTTTTTCTGATGAACTCGATTGTAGTCTTGAATGTCTCAATGCCGATATCAGCATTCGCGATACCATGCCATTCATAGATCAGCAATTTTCTGCCGCGATCGTAATTAACATCAACCAGTTTATTTTTAACTAAAGCCTCCATGTCGGTATCATTAAAAAGTGACAATAACAAAGAAAATAAATTCGCTTCATTAGACGGATATTGAGCCCTCTGTATACAGGGTATTGACTCCGTCTGAACACGCTGCATTTTTATGTACGCGTGGCCTGCCATGCGCTTTATGTTTTCTTCCGGCAGTGCCGGTGCTCCGACTTGGATCTTCAGCCTTGATTTCTTCAATTTTCCTGGCAAAAAAGACTTGAAAAATAAAGGTTACAACTTCATTGCCGGGGGTATTTATCATCACTACTAAAGACCCATGGAACCTCCCTCCAGTCCGCCCCCGCAAAAAATTTCTATTTCATTTTTTCAATTTTCATCGTTCCCGCATCGACTTTAGACTTTCGGTGCGCCCGATCCCTTTAACAACCAAACTACGTTCGCCTTTATGGTAACTGAAAAGAATTTAAATAATTCTCAGACCCATTATGTCCATACATCAACCAGCACGGATTCAAAAGTCGTAGATCTCGCTGTGCACGAATTTTTAAATGTTTACAAGGCCAGGGCCGGTTTCTTTGCTGACCCATTTCTGAAGAAAGTGAAAGACAAGAGTCGAAAAGCATTGGCGGAACTGCTCCGTTATCCACTGCCTCCAACCATGATGGACCTCCGCCAGCCCTTTATGCAGGTTTTGCGCCTCCCTATCGCTGAGGATTACGTGTTTGCAATGGCCGATGGTAAGCGCTACACCTTCGCGCAGCTCAAAGTTCTGGTGCCGCAGTGGGCGTTAATGGCAGAGCAATCCCTCATGGAAAGTGATCCTGCGCTCGCAGATAAATTGATGAGCCCGATTCAATGGAATGCCAAATCGGCATTTGAGGTGACCTTCACCACCGCCATGAATGAAATCAAGACCATCAAGAAAACAAAAGTGGCGAGTTCCCTCGAGCACTACACGAAGTGGATCCTTTCTCCGCTGAATAAAGCAATTGAACAAATAAAGCTTGCGAGGCCTCCTGAAAATGCGTTGATCGGGTATGGCGATAAAATTCCATTGCGTGAAGCCATTGTGATTGCAGAGTCAATCGAAGGTGAATTCAAAAAGCTGATTAAATAAACAGTGCCGGGAACGACCAATTGCCCCCGCATTATCACCGTTTTCAGTGATGATAGTTTCGTTTGTTCTCGCAAGATTTGTCAACAATCAAACGCATATCGAAAATGCTTTCATCCATCCAGAGAAGAACCTTTGTAAAGCGCATTGCCGGGGCGGCAGGATTAACAATCTTGAGTCCATCCCTTGCGATTAGCAAGAGCGGCCTTGCCGCTGACTCATTCTCCTTTGTCCATCTCACTGACATGCATGTGAGACGCAAGAGACAGGGCCACCTCGGTTACAAGGCGTGCATCGATGACGTGAATAAGAATTACGCGTCTGCTGATTTTGTGCTCATGGGAGGAGACCTTGCATTTGATGGCAATTACACCGCCAAGGAGGAGTTCATTGATCAGATCGATGTTTACAAGGCTGCGTCCGACCAGTTAACGATGCCGTACTACAACTCCATCGGCAATCATGACGTGCTCGGCTGGAGTTCGCGCAGAAAAGTTGCAGCTGACGACCCTGACCTGGGAAAGAAGTTGATCATGGATAAGCTTGGGATGAAGAGCAGCTACTACAGCTTCAATCACAAAGGGTGGCATTTTGTGGTGCTCGACTCGATCCATCCGGTCGAAGCGGATCACGGCATCAGCTACAAAGGCGCTCTGGGGGAACAACAACTCGAATGGTTGCGGTTCGACTTAGGTAAACACTCGAAAATGCCTACCGTAGTAATGACCCATATTGCAGCGTTCTGCCATATTGGGCAAATGAACGGAAATCCAAAGTTCAATCCATTCGGCCATATGGTCATTGAGGATACCGTAGCATTCAGAACAATCATTGAACGGCACAACGTGAAGGCTGTGCTGCAGGGTCACAGCCACGTTCCCGAAGACTTCTATTACAACGGCATTTGGTATATAACGAGCCAGTCGGTAAGCGCGGCATGGTGGGGTGGCAACTGGAAGGGATTTTTGCCGGGATACACCGTGTTTCAAACCAACGGAGAAAAGCTGCAGTGGGAGAGGCGCGACTTCAACTGGCAGGCACAGCTCGAGCCGGAAGACACCCTCGAGCGTCAAAAGATTGCTGAGTATGAAGCCTTTGAAAAAGAGCAAGCACGTTTGAAAGAGCAGGAGTTAGCCGGAAAGTAGTGCCATACGCCTTTTTGACTAGGGTAACCGTTGTTAAGTCATCAATCTGTCGAAATTAATTACACGGAATCTGGCGCCATTTGAAAGATTCCCACCCAGAAGATTGTCAAGCACTTAGGGCTAGCGCCCATGTAAGAACGCTTCACTAATTGTTCTCTTCAAAGTCATCGGACGCAGGACGCTAAAAATTTATCTTTTAAGGTACAGACCCTCGGCAGCATAGTTTCATTACGCTATATTTGTGGCTGCAAGTTTTTTACCTGATTTTTAACCTGAACCGATGAAAAACCTTCTCATGGTGGTCCTTTTGACCATCATTTCCACAACGTTTACAATAGCCCAAACTCTTGATCTCTCTTATCCCGCAGCCGTAACAGAAGTATCGCAAGTTTCTGGCGCATACCTCATGGCTGATGGTAAATACCTTGTGTACGGAGATTTCAAAAAAAACAACGGGATAACAAAGCCCGGCATTATACGATTCAATGCAGATGGGACCGTTGACAACACATTTAACATTGGTAGCGGCCCAAACGCTGCTGTGGAAACAGTTGCCGTTCAGCCTGATGGTAAAATTCTCATCGGTGGACGATTTACAACTTTCAATGGTGTAAGCAGAAAAATTCTTGCGCGACTGAACTCAGATGGTACCCTTGACAATACCTTCAATCCGAACATCGTCATCAACAACACAGGAACGGAAGCAAATGTGCTGATCCAGCCCGATGGAAAGATTCTTTTCACGGGTCAGGTATTCAGTGTGGATGGATTTTCGACCGGGTCAACTTTGTTCCGCTTTAATTCCAATGGCACGGTAGACGCCACATTCTCTGGTCCGTCCTACGGGTATCAGATTCAAGCCATGGCGCGGCAAGCAGACGGAAAAATTATCCTTGTGGGTAGTTTTACAAAAGGTATTGTCCGCCTCACCACCACAGGAGCGGTGGACGCAACTTTCGATGTTGGAACCGGATTCGAATCATTAGTCTCTACCGTGCAGGTTACTTCAACGAACCAGATTATTGTTGGTGGCCATTTTGCAACTTACAAAGGGGCTGCCGCAAATAACCTAGTCTGCCTCACTACAACGGGGGCAATCGATGCCACGTGGCAAGGCAATGCCAAGCCAAATGGTGGAGTTAACGATTCCTATTTGCTCCCCGATGGCAAATTGCTGATCGCGGGATATTTTTCGTCATACAACTCAACGTCTTCCAAGAGCCTGGCTCGTCTGAATACGAACGGAACTCTCGATGGAACACTTGTGGTTGGTACCGGGGCGAATGGAGGACTCCAAACAATTCACGCAAATGCGACAGGTGATATCATTGTCACTGGCTCCACACCCACTTTTAGTTCGTACAACGGAACGTCTCGCACGGGAGGCGTGGCAGTGCTGCAGCCGAACGGCACACTGAAATCGATGACGGAGCAACCGAAGTTTCACCAGGAGGCTTGGGTCAGGACAATTATTGAACAAGGCTCGAATAAGTACTTGATTGGCCATTTTGGAACGGAAGTCAACGGGACCCCAGCAGCAAACCTTGCGCGACTAAATGCCGATGGAACACTTGACGCAACCTTCAATGGAAACGGTAAGCCTAACCTCTATGTTGATGCGATTACCGTAGATCGTAATGGCAAGATCCTGATTGGTGGAGCATTCACTTCCTATAATGGAACAAATGCAGCACGATTCACACGCCTTTCGGCAGATGGCACGCTGGAGTCGACCTTTAACACAACACTGGGCACAGGCTTCAATGGTAACGTAAACGTGATTGCCGAACAACCCGATGGAAAGATCCTGGTGGGAGGCTCCTTCTCAACCTTCAATGGCGGATCTAAGAAAGCTTTAATACGACTGAATGAAGATGGCACGCCAGACGCTGCCTTCAACACGTCAAATGGGTTTTCGACCAGCACCGGCTCAACCCAGATATTCGACATTGAGATCCAGGCCGATGGAAAAATCCTGGTAGGCGGAGAGTTCTCTGCGTTCGGTGTAAATGCGGTGAAAAATCTTATCCGGCTCAATGCCGATGGAACGTTTGACAACACATTCAACATTGGCGCAGGTGTTTATGCATCAGGATCCAGCAGCGTCAATGCCATCACGATCCTTTCGAACGGAAAAATCCTGGCAGGCGGATATATCAGAAATGCGAACACAGGAACTAATAACGTCAATTATCTGGCATTGCTGAGCAGCACAGGTGCGGTTGAGAATGGCTATATCAGCAATAATTTCTTTTTCGTAGAGGCGCTGAAAAAACAGAGTGATGGGAAAGTCCTCGTTGTTGACAGAAACAGCGGCCTTCGAAGATTGAACAGCGATGGCAGCATCGACAATACCTTCACAACCCTAACCTTCGATTATTTCGAAAGAGGCGTTGCCATTCTTGGAAATTCATTGATTGCGGCTGGCAGACTTGCCCTTGCGGAAAATAAGGTGGTGATGGGACTAGCCAAGTACGACATCCCGGCTGCCGCCCCTACAGCTCCAACAGTTCTTACAACCACGACTGTCGGCCAGACAACGGTGGACCTTTCGTGGACACATACTGGGACAACGGAGTCTGGCTTCTTTGTAGAGCGTTCAACCGGAAATAACACAAGCTATACCACAATTGCTACGCTCGCGGCAAATACAACAACATACAGCAATACAGGACTGACCGCAAACACTCAATACTACTATCGCGTACGAGCGTTCAATGCAACAGGAATTTCTGCCTATAGCAATGAACTCAATACAACAACACTCAACCCTATCCCTGCGGCACCGACAAACCTTTCCCTGACCGTGATCAGTGCCGGGGAGATCAGAATCAACTGGACAGATGCATCAACCAATGAATCAGGCTTTGAGATCCATCGTTCCACTTCCAATAATACAAGCTATTCGTTACTCACGACTACCAGCGCAAACGCGGTGACCTATTCCGACTTGACTGTCTCGCAGGGCGTGACCTATTATTATAAAATCAGGTCGATCAATAATGGTGGACCCTCCGCATTCACTACAGAACAATCAGCAGTAGCAATTAATCCGCCCCCGATTGCACCCACAAACCTCGTGTTGACATCAACAAGTTCAAGCACCATCGTGATCACCTGGACTGACAACGCATTTAATGAAGTGGATTATATCATCGAACGAGGGACAAATTCATTTTCCAACCTTACCGAACTCGTGGTATTGCCTGCAAATACAACAGAGTATACCGATGCAACAGTTACCTTTGGCCAGTCGTATGCATATCGCGTAAGAGCACGAAACGCAAATGGCACGAGCACGGAATTATTGAGTGCAGTCACCGCAGGCACGTTCCTCATGGGTAACAAGACGATTACCACGTGCCAGGGAAAAATCTACGACTCTGGTTTCGGTGGAAATTATGGAAACAACGAGAACAGCACGTTAAAGCTTCTGCCATCAACTGCAGGATCAGCGCTTCAATTGGTATTCAGCTCATTTTCCACGGAGGCTGCTGACCAACTTAGGATTTATGATGGCGAAACAATAACTGACCCGTTGATCGGGACCTACTCCGGAACAACGCTGCCCGGTACCATTCGCGCAACCAATAGTGCAGGCGCTCTCACCCTGGTGTTTACTTCGAATGCAACAACCGTCAGTACTGGATGGGCAATAGATCTGACGTGTGGTGTGTTTCCGAAGAATCCAACGAACCTGGAGCTTGCAGTCCCGAACCTCAGTGAAGTAAAATTGAACTGGACAGATAATGCGACTAATGAGGTAGCATATGTGATCGAACGGTCTTTGACAGGTTCAACAGCGGACTTTACATCACTTGTAACCGTTGCTGCCAATTCCACCAGCTACTCGGACAACGCAGCGGCACCCAATACTACCTATTATTATCGTGTGAAAGCGAAAGGAGCACAAAATGACTCGGAATACACTCCTGTGCAAGCTGTAGCCTTTGGTGAAGGCGGGATGTGGCGACTTCGGAAAGACTTTGACGGCATTGCGCGTACCGATGCAGTAGCCTTCGCGGTGTCTGGGAAGGGCTACGTTGGAACGGGATGGGCCGGGGGCGCGCAGACTGCTAACTTCCGCTCATACGACCCTGTCAATGATTCCTGGTCGACAGCGGTGGCAAATTTTGGTGGCTCGGTCCGATCTGAGGCTGCCGCGTTTGTGATCGGAACGAAAGCCTATGCTGGTTTAGGTGAATGGCTTGACCCTGACAACGATGTCTACGAATATGATCCGGTTGCAAACACGTGGACCGCGAAGGCCGACTTCGGTGGAACAGCACGAACAGGTGCTATCGGTTTTGCAATTGGCACCAACGGGTACTTTGGCTTGGGACAAGATGCGTCAGGATATACCAAAGACTTTTGGCGCTATGACGCAGCGCTGAATACATGGACTCGCGTTGCGGACTTCCCGGGCGATGCGCGTAATGGTGCCGTAGTATTTGTGATTGGCGATTACGCTTATGCAGGGTCAGGATACAATGGCTCCACACGCCTCAGCGACTTTTACAAATATGATCCCGCTGCCAACACGTGGACAGCCGTGGCCGCCTTCCCAGGATTGGCACGCAGAAATGCCGTAGCCTTCACGATCGATGGAAAAGGATATGTAGGGACAGGTGATTCAGGCAGCGATCGAAAAGATTTCTTTCGCTATGACCCCGTGGCAAATACGTGGACCCAGGTTGTCAACTTTGGAGGAACAGCCCGTTCTTATGCTTCCGCTTTCGCCCTGAATGGAAAAGCATATGTAACGAATGGATTTGACGGATCAAATCGAAAAGACCTATGGGAATTTTCACCTGCCACTATTCAAAGTGCGCCCGTTGCTCCATCCGGACTTATTGCAACCACCGTCTCGAACTCACACATCGATCTTACCTGGACAGACAACGGGACTGACGAATCCGGATTCATTATCGAACGATCAAAATCAAATACAACAAGTTTTGAGGTTGTAGCCACCGTTGCCGCGAATGCCACATCGTATAGCGATGCCACGCTCGATCCTGTCACCACGTATTACTATCGTATTAAAGCGATCACCGCGTCAGGTAATTCATCGTATACGGCAAATGCGAACGCAACAACTGCACCCATGGCGCCAACAGCATTGACCGCGACATTATCCGGAACACTGGTTGTGCAGCTGGCATGGACAGACGCTGCCACAGGGGCCAGCGGCTATACGATAGAACGGTCAATCAACGACAATACGAACTATACCGTCTTTGCTTCAATGAGCTCATCCAATAAGACGTACAATGATGGAACCACAGACTATGGAACTAAGTACTACTACCGGGTGAAAGCTACAAATGCCGGAATTTCTTCCGCCTACTCAAATGAAGTGAGCATCACCACCGCTGCCTCAACGGTGAGTACACCGACTAATCTGTCTGCGGAAGCTATTTCTCCAGCGGAAATACGCCTTCGTTGGAATGATAATTCAGACAATGAACTGTATTTTATATTGGTGCGCTCAACCAATCCTGCCGGCCCGTTCTTCCAGGTCTCATTACCTAACGCAAATGCAACGGAGATTATTAACGTTGGGCTGATGGAGAATACAACATATTATTACAAGATCAGAGCAGTCGGTGCAACAGGCACGTCTGCCTCCAGTGCCGTGGCAACGGCTACCACATTTAAATCGCCACCTACAAACGCGCCTTATGGGTTGACAGCAACGTATGACGCAACGCTGGATAACATCACCCTTCAATGGCAGGATGCTTCTGATAATGAAGATGAGTTTGTTATCGAAAAAGCGCTTGTCGCAAATCAATTCAGTCAATTGGCATCTACGCCAAGTACTACTTATACGGATGAAAACCCGGGAACAAACTTCCGTGTATTCTATCGTGTCCGGGCAAAAAATAATGGCGGCCAAACTGGTTATTCAAACATTGCAACGATTATTATAACCGGTGTCGAAGATGACGCAGGACTCAGCGGGCTAAAAACTTATCCAAATCCCGCTGTAGACCGAATCACGGTCGAATTCACGTCCGATGACCGCGGAGAGGTTAACCTCTCGATCACTGATCTCACCGGTCGCGAGTTGAAATCTGCAACGTTCGAGAAAAATCGCGCAGCACTGAAGGAGGAAGTCAATCTTGCCGATGTAGCCGGCAACTCGATTCTTATGATGCGAATATCCGTAGGTAAGAAAGTGCTAACACGGAAGATTGTGCTGAAGTAGAGCCTGCCGCTGTTGCCGGGGATTCATTGAAATCGATCACAGGCAAGAGAAATAAAAAAAGGTGATCCAGACGGACCACCTTTTTTATGTTTAGCAAAAACAGATTACTTCAGATCAAATCTGTCAAGGTTCATTACTTTATTCCATGCAGCAACGAAATCCTTCACAAACTTTTGTTGTGAGTCAGAACAGCCGTAAACTTCTGCGAGCGCTCTCAACTCAGAGTTCGAACCGAAGATCAGGTCCACGCGTGTTCCTGTCCACTTCACAGCGCCCGTCTTGCGGTCACGCGCTTCAAACACGTTTTGCGAATCAGAAGTCGCGTTCCATGTGATACCGAAGTCTAGCAGGTTCACGAAGAAATCATTAGTGAGCGACTCAGGGCGCGTGGTGAACACACCGTGCTTTGACTTATCCCAGTTCGTATTGAGAACGCGCATTCCGCCTATCAACACGGTGAGCTCAGGGGCAGTCAACGTGAGTAATTGCGCTTTGTCTATCAGCATTGCTTCGGCTGAAGCGGTGTGATGCGATTTAATGTAGTTTCTGAAACCATCTGCAAACGGCTCCAATACGTCAAATGACTCTACGTCAGTCTGCTCTTGCGTTGCATCGGCACGACCTGGCGTAAATGGGACTTTAATGTCCTGGCCTGCATTCCTCGCTGCTTTCTCAACGCCAGCACAACCAGCCAGCACGATCAAGTCGGCTATCGAAACCTGCTTTTCCTTATTCGCTGCATTAAACTCTTTCTGGATGGTATCAAGCGCCTTCAGAACAACATCGAGTTGAACGGGATTGTTCACCTCCCACAAACGCTGCGGTGCCAAACGAATACGCGCACCATTTGCGCCACCGCGTTTATCTGAGCCGCGGAAGGTCGATGCAGACGCCCACGCAGTCGACACCAACTGTGACACAGCTAGTCCCGCGTCAAGGATTTTCTTCTTAAGGGCAGCAATGTCGTTTTCATCTATCAGCTTATGCTTCACTGCAGGAATTGGATCCTGCCAGATTAATTCTTCAGCCGGAACTTCTGGTCCGAGGTAACGCGTGCGTGGACCCATGTCGCGGTGAGTCAACTTATACCAGGCTCTTGCAAAAGCATCGGCAAACTCATCCGGGTTTTCATGAAAACGTTTTGAAATCGGTCCGTAGATCGGATCCACTTTCAACGCCAGGTCAGTGGTCAGCATAGTAGGAGCGTGGCGCAACGATTTGTCATGTGCATCCGGTACGGTTCCTGATCCAGCACCGTTTTTGGGCTTCCACTGATGGGCTCCCGCAGGACTCTTGGTCAGTTCCCACTCGAATCCAAAAAGGTTTTCAAAGAAGTTATTGCTCCACTTGGTTGGCGTTGTTGTCCAGGCGCCTTCGAGACCACTTGTTATGGTGTGAACTCCCTTTCCGCTTCCGAAAGTGTTTTTCCAGCCCAGGCTCTGTTCTTCAATACCAGCCGCGGCAGGTTCAGCCGCAACATATTTCGAAGGATCGGCCGCACCATGCGTTTTACCAAACGTGTGTCCTCCGGCTATCAAAGCAACCGTCTCTTCATCATTCATCGCCATGCGGCCGAATGTTTCGCGAATATCACGGGCTGCTGCCAATGGATCAGGCTTGCCATTAGGGCCTTCAGGGTTTACGTAGATCAGGCCCATTTGCACCGCGCCCAAAGGGCTTTCGAGTTCACGATCTCCGGTGTAACGATTATCACCAAGCCATTTCGTTTCAGATCCCCAATACACTTCCTCCTGAGGTTCCCAAACGTCTTCGCGACCACCCGCAAATCCAAACGTCTTGAATCCCATAGACTCAAGCGCGCAGTTTCCGGCAAGGATCATCAAATCCGCCCACGAAATCTTTTTGCCGTACTTCTGCTTGATCGGCCAAAGCAACAAACGCGCTTTGTCCAGGTTGGCATTATCAGGCCAGCTGTTGAGAGGAGCAAAGCGTTGTTGTCCTGCGCCCGCACCGCCACGACCATCTGAAATACGATAGGTGCCTGCACTATGCCATGCCATACGGATAAAGAACGGTCCATAGTGGCCGTAGTCTGCCGGCCACCAGTCTTGCGAGGTGGTCATCAGGTCGTAGATATCTTTCTTCACCGCTTTCAGGTCCAGTGACTTGAATTCTTTCGCATAGTCGAAGGTCTCGTCCATTGGGTTAGACAGCGATGACTGTTGACGAAGGATGTTCAGGCGCAGCTGGTTTGGCCACCAGTCGCGGTTGCGCGTTCCACCGCCAGCGGCTTGCTTCAGCGCGCCACCGTGGAAAGGACACTTGGCTTCACTGTCGTTAACCTTTAACGACTTTTGTTTTGGAGGAGCATTATTTTCCATTCAATTGAGTTTTTATAGGTGAGCGTAAATCGTTTCTCAATGACAAGATTACGATCATTGTTACTATAAATCAAATTGATTATTTTTATGATCATATAGTTTATATCTATGACACTTACACAACTTGAATATATTGTGGCATTGGACACGCACCGGCATTTCCTCGTTGCCTCCGAACACTGCCACGTAACACAACCCACACTCAGCATGCAGATTCAAAAGCTCGAAGATGAACTCGGAGTTAAAGTGTTCGACCGCACCAAGCAGCCAGTTATTCCAACAGAAACCGGTGTTAGCATCCTGGCGCAGGCGCGCGTGGTACTGCGTGAAGCCAATCGGATCAAACAGATCATCAGTGATACAAAAGACACGCTTGCGGGGGAATTGCGAATAGGCATCATCCCCACGCTCGCGCCATACCTCCTGCCACCGCTGTATAAATATGTTCGGGAGAAATATCCGCAGATCAACCTGATGATCAGGGAAGCCATTACCGAGGAGATCATTGAAGAGCTGAAGAACAACCGCCTTGACTGTGGCCTGGTCGTCACTCCACTGAAAGATCCCTCGATTAAGGAAGACGTGTTGTTCTATGAAGAACTTTTTGTATACGTGTCCAGGAAGAATTCCCTCGCTGACAAGAAATACGTGTTGCCAAACGACATCAATCCAAGTCAGCTTTGGTTACTTGAAGAGGGACATTGTTTCCGATCGCAGATCCTCAACCTGTGCGAACTGCAGCGAAGGAGTGACCTCCATTTTAAGTATGAGACAGGCAACATTGAGACGCTAAAACGCATGGTGGACAAAAGTGACGGCCTCACCATTCTTCCGGAGCTGGCGGTGAAAGAGTTCAGCCCTGCACAGCTTAAGCTGGTAAAGCAGCTCAAAGATCCAACGCCAGCCAGGGAAGTCAGCCTGGTGACGCACCGCGACTATATCAAAAACAACCTGATCAAAACGCTGAAGGCGGGAATTTTGGACATTGTGCCACCAGAAATGCAAAAGCTGCGAAACAAGAAGGTTGTCGAGATTGACGGATAATAAAATGTACCTCGCGACTTCTGGCGAATAGCACTATTACGATAATCCTGAAGGACTGCATTTGGATGCCCTAGGCTTTTTCTTCATATTCGCTCAAACCCTAACCCGAAACACAATGTTTGTTAAAAAATTCCTGCCCAACCTGATGGTCATCGCTATCATCATGGTTGCTTCGCCAGCTGCTCTCAGCCAGGATGATGACAAAACACTTTTCCAAAAGTACTTTACAGACTGCAACGCGGGCCGCAGTGCCGATGTTCCGAAAGAGGTAAGTACTGAATCGAAGCGGGCCAAATATTGGCTCAACTCACTCGAATCGTCTTTGCTTAAAACCGGGAAAAGTTCGGTCTGCGCTACCGATGCCATCCTTGATATTGCACGATACGACAAGGAAAACAAATCCGTAGGTCGCATTGCTGTCAATCTCCTTACTACAAAACTCGAGCAGGGTGGACTGAATGATTACATTATCGATCGCATGGACGACTTGCCTTCCAATTTCTTCCTGGAGATCCACAAGCAGCGGATTCATGCCCTTGCGCAAAAGAAAGAGACAGCCCATCGCGATAAGATGATTGACCTGCTTACCCTCTTGAACTATGAGCCTGGTTACACGCTGGCCTATACCGAATTGCAGAATCCGAATCTTTCAAAAGCAAAGTTGTTCAAGTATCACGCGGTGTTCGCCAAACGTGGCCACGAGCCAAGCATCGCCTGGTTGACGCAGCAGATTGAAGGAAGGAAAGTAGATCAGCAGGCACTCTATGGCGTAGTGCCGCACTTGCTAGCCACACGACAGAAGTCCCTGGTACAATGGGTTGTCGATGGTCTTTATGAATCAGAGAACCTTTGTTCGTCAAGCGATGACCGAAAAGGGCATTGTGGTGTATTGATTCTTGAACAGCTTGCCCCGGTCATAAAAGACTTTCCGATCCAGGCAGACGAAAGCGGCCTCATTGCAGAAAATGATGCTGACGCGCTCGAAACAGCCAAAGCATGGTTTAAGAACAATCCAAATTATTCGATGGTAAAATAAGTGGCTCAGTTGATTGGCCAGGCGCGCAATTGTTTTGTCGTATTTGCCCCTCAAAATTGTCGTTACTGTCCGCTGGGAGCGAAAAAACGCACTAGTATCTTTAGTTAACAATTTTAACACGACTCGTTATGAAAACCACAGCCGTAGAAACGATTGATGACTACATCGCAGAATTTCCTAAGGATATCCAAAAGAAACTGCACGAATTACGCGCTACAATAAAGAAGGCTGCTCCAAAAGCGGAAGAGAAGATTAGCTATGCCATGCCGACCTTTGCGCTTCACGGCAACCTGGTGCATTTTGCCGCCTATAAAAATCACATCGGTTTTTATCCTGCGCCACGCGCAATTGAACAGTTCAAGAAAGAACTGTCCAGGTATGAAGGCAGTAAAGGCACTGTTCAATTTCCAATCGATGAGAAAATCCCATTATCGCTCATCACCAAAATTGTTAAGTTCAGGGTAAAGGAGAATATGGCAAAAGCAGCTGCAAAGAAAAAAACGTGAGGTGGATTGGCCTTCGAAATCAGCTGAAGGCTAACATCCATGCACTTATTTCGGAAGTGAGAAATAGAATGTGGCACCTTCATCCACTTTTCCTTCGGCACGAACGGTCCCACCGTGCCGAGCAGCAATCTGGTGGACGATTGCAAGTCCAACGCCCGTACCTTCGAAATCAGCGGGGTTGTGCAGGCGTTGAAAAACAGTAAAGAGCTTCCCGGCATATTGCATATCAAACCCTACACCGTTATCCTTTACGAAATAGGTGGTTTCATTCTTGCCTGGAAGACACCCGATCTCAATCACCGGCTTTTCATTTGGTCGCGAGTATTTAACTGCGTTGGAAATCAGTTGCTCGAACCCTTGCCTGAGCAAGACTGGGTCTGCTTCGCAGCTTTCCAGTCGCGAGACATGGAAAGTTACCCGTGGGCCATCCACTGTATTTTTGAACTCGGCAACAATATTCCGAACGAGCGCATCTACATTCACCAGGCTCTTTTGCAGGGGGTGCTGACCAACGCGTGAATAGAGCAGCAGACCATCGATGAGTTCACTCATCCGCTCGGAGTTTTTGGCCATTCGCGACACAATCCGCTGCACCTCTTCATCCAACGAAGCAAAATGATCCTCCTGAAGAATTTCAGCGTAGTTAATGATTCTCCTCAACGGGGCTCTCAAGTCGTGCGACACCGAATAGCTGAATGACTCCAGTGCCCTTCCTTTTTGTTTGACCGATTCGTCCTTCTTTAGTTGCTCACGCAGATCGCGAAATATGTAGGTGACTGCCAGCAGATTCTGGTCAGCGTCAACCACCTCGCGGAAGTTTGCTGAAACCGTGATCGGCTCGGCTGCAGCAGAGGTTACCTCGATCGTACCAGTGTTTTTTGTCCCGTTCCGTAATTCACGGAGAGCTGCCAGCGGAACAACAACGTCAATTGGCTTGCCAATGATGTGCTCTGCGGTATAACCAAACAGAAGTTCAGCAGAGGCACTCCAGTGAGAAATTTTGTTCTCAGGCGTGGTAATCACAACCGCATCGATTGATTGCGCCATCATGCTTCCAAAAAGAAGGTCAGTCAGCCCATCCTGCTCCGGTGTATGAATCGGTAACTTCCTTTGGTCGGCCATAAATGATTATCGTTACAAAACCTGTTCCTGGCAGCAGATCGCAAACCGCGACATAGAACGAAGAAATTATGAGATCGTCTCGCGATCTTTTTGTTCGGGTGACCTGTACTTCTGCGCCATATTTATCGCGAGCGCTCTTGGTTCTATAATATACTGAAAGCACACATGAAGACAAACCACGACCCGAAAAACGGGGTTAGACTACCTTGGTAAGCGGCTAACAGCATCCAATGAAGTTAACTGAAATCACGCAGTCGACATACGCACAAACGAATCATCATTCCGATAAAGGATTTTACCCCGATGATGGAGGTACTAACAGCCGCTTGTCAAACCTGATTCCATATCTTTGTGCTCCCGCCAACAGATGCCTGAAGTTTTGCGGTTGAAACTTCAGTTGAACGTTATTTTGCCCCACGTATGAAGAATGTCAGGCTAGTTAGCCAGCTCACCGTTATCACTTTGGCAGCGATCGCCATCATAATTATGTTGATGCGAAATAGTACAGACGCCAACGCTTTGGCGATGCGGATAAGGCGGTACGAGTCGCGGGCCGATTCGCTTCGGCAGGCGGTGAAAATGATTGACAAAAGCGTGCATCACAAAGACAGCATTCTTTTGGTCTATCTCGCTTCCCTCGACAAGACCCTCGAGGAATTGAACAAGGAAGCTGCCAAGAACAAGAAATCAATTGCGCTGAACTTCAGCCGACAAGACTCAGTTCGAAGAGCGTATTGCCGTGAGATGGCACGCCTTGAACAGCATCCGGAAGAGTGCCAATGAAGGCCGTTCCAATTTTCGTTTCGATGATGGCAATCGGTTCGGTTGCATTCAGCCAACGTGTCGTATTGTCTTCCGATTCTACAAAACTGATTTTTCCTAACAACGTTTCGGTAGAGCTAAAACCGATGAAGGGTCATGGGTTCCTCATAGGCCACAAGTCCCTGCAGGTCTTGTCCGTTCAGATCGACTATCTATTCAACCAGGCAAGTCTTTCTTCAGATAAGCGCGACCTATTCGAGAAAGAAGTGAGTCTTCGCGATTCGATAATCCGCGTGTTGCACAGCACGAGAACTCTTTCGCAAGATCGCACCTCGTTGTATTCGGACGCCTACGAAAAAACAAAGGCGGTTTCCGCTGATTATGACAAAGAGATGAGAATGTTGTTAGACAACGTTGAAAAACTGCAACGGAGCAACCGCAAAGCGAAGCGAAAAACCTTTCTCAGGGGAGTGGGGCTGGGGGCAGGTGCAAGTGCCCTTATCGGCTTGATGATCGCTTTGGCCGCGGAGTGACAGGCAATTCTTCCCCGGGCAAGTTTTACTTTAATGAGGTAATTTGAATTGGCATTTGCGATTACCTTTCCGAAAAGCTGATTATCTTTTGGGAAAATCAAGCGGTGTTTGTCTAGAATAAGTTGGCTGTGACTAGTAAGGGTAAGACAATTATATATGTAGATGATGACGAGGATGATCGTGACATCTTCCGCGAAGTAATGCGCGATGTAAATCCCAAGCTTGACCTTGTGCTCGCCAAAGACGGCCAGGATGCCTTGCAGAAATTACAGGTACTGGACCCAATCTGCCTGTTTATTGATATGAACATGCCGAAGATGAATGGCCTTCAGTTACTAACCATCCTCAAAGGAGATCCTGCGTTGGCCACTATACCCGCATTCATTCTTACTACGGCACTGACACCGGCACAAACACTGGAGGTGAAAAGTCTCGGTGCGCAAGATTATCTAATTAAACCCAGCAGCTTCGAAGAGTTTAAGAACCTTTTGAAAACGAATCTTCAAAAACACTTTGGCCTGGTTCTTTAACGGGCCTTAGCTTACCGTGGCAAACGGATCGTAAAAATCGATCCGATACCTGGCTCGCTTTCAATGTGTATTTCGCCATCGAGTTTGTCAACTGAACGTTTCAGGATATAAAGGCCAAGGCCTGTTCCTCTCGAGTGGTGCGTGGCTCGATAAAACATCTCAAAGATCTTCGACTGATGCTCCATGGGAATTCCTTGTCCATTGTCGGCTACACGAATGGTGACATAGTCTTGATCGGACCATACCTGGATGTCAACGAAGGCGTTTTCCACAACAGAATACTTTATTCCGTTTTCGATGAGATTTTGAACAATTGCGTTTAGGAGCGTCCATTCTGTATGGAAAACAAGTCCGGGCTCTACCTCTTTACGAAAAGTGATCCTTGCATACTCCGGTAGGTGGTTCAGCGCCACGATGCAGTCATCGATGAGCTTGTGGAAGTTGATTTGCTCCTTCTGGAGCGCAGCATCGTTCAATTTGGTAAGCTGAATGAGGCCCGAAATGATGTTGTTCAACCGCTCTGCCTGGATATGCTGTTTCTCCAGGTAAGCCCGGGCAGGTTCATCCTTGATGTCTTTTTTCGCCAATGATGAAAGCCCAAGCATTGAAGCGATTGGTCCCTTCAGGTCATGCGATATCCGATAAAAGAACGAATCGAGTTCAGCATTTTTATTCTCGATGATCTGTGTCTGAAGCCGGTTCTTTTCCAGCATGCTCTGCAATTCCCGGTTTGCTGAAGAAAGCTGTTCCGTTCGTTCCTTTACTTTTACCTCCAACCGCTCCGTTGCTTCCTGTTGCACTTTGAGGGCGAGTAGTTGAATTTCTTCTTTCTCCTGCTTGTATCGTCTGTAGCGGTCGCCAAGCGCAAACGCGATGATGGTTGTTTCCATGGCCGCGCCAATCTCAACAAAATGTGTTGTCCAAAAGTTATAGTCGAATACGCCACTGTTCCGAAGCGTAAGTAACAGTCCACCGGTAAGATAGAAGGTCCATGCTGCAATGAAGTAAGTGGCAGTCTTGTTACCCTTGACACGGCAAACGATTCCCGTAGTCAGGTAAAGAACGGTAGAAATAGAAATCAGATTGTTCCCGGCTGATGAAACGGTTTCTGTCAATACCAGCAGGAAAGCGATTGCTCCCAATGGAATCAATGTTGCAAGGAGGTAATACATCACCATCGAATATCTTTTGACATCCAGGAATCGAATCGTAAAAATCGAAAGGAAGATAATCATGATTCCTAATGTCAGTCGCCCCGCGTAGAAGTTCATGATCGGAAATTCTGGCCACAGAAACTTTCCGCCATAACCCGATGCGGAGGCGAAGATCAGGAAAGTGCAAACAAGGGTGCAGATGTAAAGTAGATAGTCGGTCTGCTTGAGCGTGATGTACAAAAGCAAGTTGTAAAAGAACATGACCAACAAAATTCCAAAGAACAACCCGTAGCCGATGTCCTGGTACCGTATAGCTGAATTGAAATACGATTCTTCCACGGCAAAGAGCGGAAAAGTCTTTGGACTCCTTCCTGCAATTTTGATTAGAACGGTAGCTGTCGAGTCTGTATTGAATAGGAGGGGAATAGCATGATTGGTATGAGAGAAATCGCGTTCACTTTGATTTACATAATATCCAGCACTCGAATGCTTCCACCTACTGCGATCCACAAGCTGGTAAAAATCGACAAACTCGAGAAAAGGCGCAGGGATCTCCAGAAACCACTTTGACCTCGGATCGTTGACTCTCAGTCTGACCTTCAGCCAAAGGTTTGGTTTCAGATAGCCGAATGTCAGATTGCCATTGCTTGGCTGGAAGCGATGTTGAAAAGTGGAATCGCCAGCCTTTTGAATGGATAATGAATTGGTAGAATCGATGAACACCCCGACATAACTATCCAACCGATGAGACAAAGTGGAACCGCCAAGAGAATAGACTGACTGTCCAACGGATTGAAAATTACTGCACAACGAAAGAACCAGGGCAAATGCCCCAACAACTAAAGACAACCGCATTCAGACAACCTTGGTGGTGAGCAAAGGTAGCGAAAAATACAATGCATAGTGCGCTCAGTGGTCACATGCGCTGGCACCGAGTTTGTCCCGATTTTGAGAGAAGGTTAAACAGAACCTGACGTGAACATGCGGGAACTCTAACGCCTGTTCAGCGTGTATCCGAATTCGGTTCCGCCCGGAAGCAGAACCAGGTTTTTATCAAGAAAAAACAGAAGGTTGTCGTCCCCTTTCATGAGTCGGATCGATTTGTCGCGCTTGTCGGGGTCGAGCTCGTAGATGATCTCCTGACGGTTGTTGACGACAGCAGAATAAATCTCCCACTTCCCTCTGAGGATTGAAGCACGGTGGTAGGTGGTCTGCAACTCGTAGTGGGAGGGAATGAGGCTCACTGAATCCTGGTAAAGTCGGAGGAGCCATTTCAGTTTGAAACATGTTGGGTCAGTAGCAATATTAGCCTCAGTTGAAATCTCGCGACACGGAGTTCGTCCATGGAAGGTCTTGCTGGTGAATGTCTCGCGGTATGGAGCAGTAACCTGAGTTTTCGTGGGTACAGCTGGATTCGTTTGTGATGATCGGTTCAAAGTGAAGCTCCAGCCACCGTTGCCGTTCAGCAGCTTTCCGCTGGCGTCCAGCACATGGAGATGGTTGCTGTCAAGCAATCGAAATGACGCTGTTGTTCCGTTCTGGCCGTTAATTGTAATGACTGGGAATGCGCGTGTTTCATCCAGGGTCCATTTCCCGCTGGCATCCGCATGCCCTCTGATCTCCAATGTCCGATTGTCAACGTAATAGCCCCATTCACTTGTCATGGAGAAACTTTGATGCCTTCCACCATTCAAAATCAAATTCCATTTAATCACACTACAATCCACACCTGCCGGAATGTTGTGAAGCTGGCGCAATTCATCATGACAAGGCGTGTGCGTTGAGAACTGCCCGATTGGCACAGACGGGCTAGCCGCGAAGCATGCAATCAAGGCCATGATCAGTACTTTTGACAGCGTGGCGATCATATCCCGAAATTTAAGATTGCCTGATGTCCTTCCTATTGTGAATCTGACCACCAGTCGGTATTACTTGACGTCCGGTTCAGCATTGCTGACCCTAAAGCTTAAGGCCGACTTTCGTATTGGTTTTCACAGCCTGGTAAATTGCATCAATGATTTTCAAGTCTTTTACACCTTCCTCACCGTGCAGCGGGATCTCCGGCTTTTTGTTGTCAAGAATAATGGCGGCCATTTCATCCATCTGCACGGTTTGATGGGTCACATGTTGAAAGTTAAGATCGCCTTTGTGGGTTCGCCCCATGATCGGCCCGTAGCCTGTAGCTGGTTGCAACTCGCCAAAACCCTTTTCCCCGTTAAGGAAAAATTTATCGAGGTTATTCATGGCGTAGGTTGATAGACACGATGCGATCGCCCCACCGGGGAAGCCGAGCTGGAACGTGATCGTTTCGTCAACGCCTTCTTTAAATTTCTGCGGATCGGTTTTGGTTTCCTGCGCGGTTACCCAGACAGGCTCTTCGCCAACCATATAGCGCGCGCCATTTACTGAATAAATCCCGATGTCCATCATGGCGCCACCACCTGCAAGTTGCCGGTTTAGTCGCCATTGGGAAGGATCGCCAATCCTGAAACCACTAAGTCCCTGAAAGTATAATACTTTTCCAAACTCATTGTTCTTTCGCATTCTTACGATTTCGAGCGTCTTCGGCTCGAAGTGCATGCGATAACCCACAAGCAATTTCACATTAGCCGATTTGCATGCATCCACCATCGCCTGACCTTCCCTGGCATTCACGGCCATGGGCTTCTCGCAGATCACATGTTTTCCGGCTTTCGCAACACGGATCACCTGGTCGTGATGTAGCGCATTCGGTGTGATGACATACACCGCATCGATGTCAGGATTGTTTCTGATGTCGTCAAAGTTCTCGTAGTTGTAACAGTTTTTCTCCGGGATCGCGTATTTGCCTTGCCAGTCTTTAACTTTGGAAGGCGTGCCACTGATGGCACCGGTGAGCTTTGCCCGCTTACACGACTGCATCGCTTCAGCAACCCTGGTCCCATAACTGCCGAGTCCCATAATGGCGACACGCAACACCTTTTGTCCACCAATGTCCGGTGAAGACGTTTCAAGCGGACTCCAACTTAAATTTCGCCCGAGCGCGGGAAGAGCTATTGCTGAAGAGGCAAAAGCCTGGATGAATTTTCTGCGGGTTCCCATGGATTTGTGTTTAGATGAAAAAATACGCACGATCATCGTGGTGTGCAACTGAAATCTTTTGAACAACAATGATGAGCTTTCGTTAAACAAAAACTTTTTTCGGCTGGCACGAAATTTTACCAATTCCTGAACCCACTAACTTTCAGCCTTAACACTGACTTGAACACAGCCGATTCTTCAGTATGCCCTTCTGACGCTCAGTTTCTCTCCGGAGGAGGAGAGATGGGCTTTCTTACCCGAACATTCAATTGGTCTGCACATCCATTAGGTCCAGTCGAAGCCTGGCCGCAGAGTCTCAAAACCACCTTAGGGCTTATTCTCCATTCTTCATTTCCGATGCTTCTGCTCTGGGGGAACGACCTAACCTGTTTTTACAACGAGGCTTTTCGTCCGAGCCTGGTGCGCACCGGAAAACACCCGGCTCTCGGAAAAAATGCGCGTGACATCTGGCGCGAGACCTGGAGTTTCATCGGGCCATTGATGGACAAAGTCCTGCATGAGGGCGAGTCTGTTTTTTTCGAGGACCGCCTGATGCCCTCGAATCAAAATGGCCGAGTGGAACACATTTACTGGACCTTCAGCTATAGTCCCGCATACGATGATGAGGGACGTGTAAATGGTGTTTTTATCACATGCACCGAAACAACTCACAACGTCAACCTAATCAAGAGTCTGGAACATTCCAATCAACGATTCCAGGCGCTGGTTTCGCAAACCGCCATCAGTACAATTGTGCTCGTGGGTGAAGAACTGGTTGTTGATATCGTGAATGATGCCTATGCTCGACTGATAGGGCGCAACACGGATGAATTAATCGGTAAACGGTTGTTTGATGTCGTGCCAGAGGCCGCAAGTCTATTCCATGACGTTGTCGCGAAGGTGAGAACAACTGGTGTATCAGCTCAACTGTACGAGCAACCGTTCTTGTTCAATGGGGGAGGAAGAACGATCACCGGCTTCCTGGACATTGTGTGTCAACCCTACGTTAGTGGAAATGTTACGGGCGTGATTGCGCTTTGCCAGGATGTGACCGAAAAGGTGCTTGCCCGGAAAAAAATTCAGGAAAGTGAAGAACGTTTTGAAGCCGCAGTACAGGCGGTGGAGGGCGTTGTTTGGACAAACAGTGTGGATGGTCGCATGCTCGGGGAACAGCCAGGATGGTCGGCCCTGACTGGCCAAACTTTTGATGAGTACCATGACTACGGTTGGGCCTCGGTGGTGCATCCGGAAGACGCTGAAGCCAGCATTGCTGCGTGGAACGAGGCCGTT
Source organism: Chryseosolibacter sp. (assembly GCA_036402075.1). Classification (GTDB taxonomy): domain Bacteria; phylum Bacteroidota; class Bacteroidia; order Cytophagales; family Cyclobacteriaceae; genus Chryseosolibacter. The sequence goes on from DASWTP010000023.1 coordinate 31,882, forward strand.
CGGGAAAGCAAAATTTTTGTCTTCCGGCATCGGCTCAGAGTCAAGAGTGGTGAGTATCGCCTCTTTTCCATTCGCGCGATCCCGCTGAAAAATGATGACGGAAGCATCCGCGAGTGGGTGGGCGTGCATACGGACATTACGGAGCACAATCGCGCAGAGCAAATCCTCAAGGAGAGCGAAGAACGGTTTAGAAGTCTCGCGGACAATTCCCCGATGATCGTTTACATCGTTGAGCCGAACCCCGAAGCCACCATGAGTTATTTTAACAAGACGTGGCTCGACTACACAGGTCAGACGTTCGAGCAAGCAATCGGTCGGGCCTGGGACGGCATTGTACACCCGGATGATTTGAATGCGGTTTTTACAATCTATATGCCCGCATTTCGGCAGCGGATCGCCTATACGCTCCCTGCTATCCGCCTGAGGCGCCACGATGGGCAATACCGCTGGCACCTCTTCAAAGGAAATCCGCGATACCTGGCCAATGGCGACTTCATCGGATATGTAGGTGTAGGGATCGACATTCATGAACAGAAGGTTGTGCAGGAAGCCCTGCTGGAAAGCGAGTCGCGTTTCCGCAACCTAGCAGACCGCGCGCCCATGTTCATCTGGATGGTCGATGAAAATGCTGTAATCACGTATGCGAACCGGGAGCTCCTCGATTTCATCGGTGTGCCTTCAGACACTGAGGTGGCAAAGGCAGGCGGGTGGGAGAAAGTAACTCACCCGGACGACCTTCCCCTTGTGTACAAGGCATTTATGGAAGGCTTTTCTTCCAGGAAGGAATACCGCGTGGAGGCCCGACTTAGGGACAAAAGCTCTGGTGGCTATCAATGGTTTCTCTTCAAAGCAGCGCCTAAGATTCAGGATGGAGGCGTTTTTACCGGATTCATTGGCACCGCGGTGAATATCCATCAGCAAAAGACCCTCATGGCCGAGCTGGAAGCGCGCGTACAATTGAGAACCAAAGAGCTAAATATTGCTAACCAGGCGTTGTTGCAGTCGAATGATGACTTAAAACAATTTGCGCATGTAGCCAGTCACGACCTGAAAGAACCTGTCAGGAAAATTCAAACCTTCAGCCACCGCCTTCATGATGAATTTGCCGATGCGCTGGTGCCAAAGGCTAAGATCTATCTTCAGAAAATTATGCGCTCCACTGACCGAATGAGTTCCATGATCGATGGCGTGCTCACCTATTCCTCGTTGAACGCGACCGAGGCTCGGATCGAGAAGGTAGATCTTAATGCAGTGATTGAGAATATTATTGTTGACCTTGAAGTGGTGATCGCCAGGACACACGCTCACATCACACGAAGCCAGTTACCGGTAATTGAAGGCTCCGAAGTTCTGTTGTATCAATTATTCTATAACCTGATCAACAATTCACTTAAGTTCTCACGGAAGGGAACTCATCCGGTGATTCGGATTGAAGCGCGGCCTTCTGTCAACCGGGATGAAGTTATTCTGGTGGTAACCGACAACGGCATCGGCTTTGAGAAACAATATGCCGACCGCATCTTCGAGAGCTTTACGCGACTGAATACAAAGGATGAATATGAAGGAACTGGTTTAGGACTCTCGCTTTGTAAGAAAATTGTTCACCGCCACGGTGGAGCAATTCAAGCCGAGAGCACGCCTGGCGAGGGATCCTCCTTCATTTTGCATTTGCCAGTCCATCAGGCGGCCGCGAAAGTGTAACGAAAAATCACAAGTACTTTAGCCACTTCACGTTCGGATGCTTTAATTTATAGTCCGCGTACCACCGTGACAAAAAGAATAAGATCACAACATCAACTATAAACACTCCGTAGAGTAGGGCGAGACTCCATCGCTGCTCTTGAGGAATTGATGTAAAAGGCGCGTAGTCATACCATTCGTGGTGAACTTCACCCGTCATCAAGTACTGGACGACCAAGGCAGAAAGGTGAATGACCAGGATGTGGGCGAGGTAGTAAAAGAACGGAACCCGGCCAATTACCTTGAACGCTTCTCCGACCCGCGAACGCACATTTTCCAGAAACGGTAAGGCGAGAATAGCAGGGCCCAGAGTCATCATGAGGTATAATTGAGAGGCGGGGTATTTTCGCTGATTCAACAGTTGAAAGACATATGGCGTGGACTCGTCCGCAGACATCAGCACGCCAATTGTGCCGATCACCACGAACCCCAGCGTTATTGCCAGCCCCAGGTACAGGCAAAGATTTTTCCGTCTCGCAGGTGACAGCAGGAGAATTTCTCCGAAACCGTATCCCGCCATCATTACACCAATCCACGGAATCAGGCAGTAGAGAACATTCATTCCACCAAAACTCTGATTTCCGGTAGAATAAAGTAGCTCGGCAAATTTGCCCAGGCTCTCGCTTCCGGTGTCCGCAGCGACCTGATGCAGAAGCTGGAACACCTGTTGGAAAACAATGATAGCCACCCCCATGATACCAATGGCCTTTGGCCTCATCCGGACCATGCCAGCCAGCAATACCATGCACCATCCGAGCATCCAAATGACGCCTGCCAGTATGAAGTCAGCTGAAATGTTAAATGCCCATAAGAGCCGGATGAGCGTAAGCTCGAGTGCTACGAGAAGAAGGCCGCGCGTGAGCAGATATCTGGCCAGCGCTGATGCGTTCTGTATTTTCGAACCATAGAGAAACGCGCTTGTGCCGGCAAAGAAGGCAAACGCAGGCGCGCAAAAATGAGTGACCCACCGGGTGAAGAAAACCCCTGCCTCCGGACCTCCGGCTGGAATACCTGAATAGACCCGCACGTGATCGATCGCCATCAAAACCATCACGATTCCCCTGACCATGTCCACGGAATCGATGCGGGATTGGCCGGTGATTGTTTTGTCAGCTGAAGCCTCAACAAACTGGGAAGAAGTAAGCATCAACATAATTTCGGAATTTTCAGGAAGAATTCGAATAATATTCATTCCGGTGGAAGGTCAAACTGACATTCCGTACCGCGTAAATTAGTTTACTTGAGTTCATAACTTTATCAAATACCAGCAGAACCGAATACTGCAATCCACCAACACTACCGCAAGGGAATATCCTTGCGACTCTGAATCCTTTGCGATTTGGCGCCATGGATGATGCTTTTTCCGCTGGAATAACGTAGCATCCTTCTGCACTGCATTTACCTTGCTCGACACATTCCTTTCCCTAAATTCCGGCACTCAAAATTAACCTGAACTGACATTTATGAATCGAATCGTAACGCGTACCCTGATGGTATACGCAATCCTGACTCTGGCTATTGCAGCCTTCGGGCAGCAGGAAAAATCCAAAGCAAAAGTTATTGACCCGGCCAACATGGACTTCACTACCAAACCAGGTGACGATTTCATGAAGTACGCGGGAGGGGTGTGGCTCCAGAACAACCCGGTTCCCGGCAAGGAAACCCGCTGGGGCAGCTTTAATATTTTGCGCGACTTCAATGTAAAAGCGGTGCGCGATATTCTTGTGGAGTCGGCTGCCGACACCAAGGCTGCGGCCGGATCTGTGAAGAAACGCGTTGGCGATTTTTACGCTGCAGGCATGGATAGCCTGGCGGTGGAAAGAGCAGGTTTCAATCCGGTAAAGGCCGACTATCAACGTGCAGGCGCTGTAAAGAACGCAAGTGACGTGCTTGACGAAATTGTTTATCAGCGAAGCAATGGGATCGGTAATCCGCTCTTCGGATTTTTCGTGGGTCAGGATCGTAAACAGCCACAAACCATGGTGGTTCAGCTTTCGCAAGGCGGCACATCAATGCCTGATCGCGATTATTACCTGAAGGCAGATGCCCGCACGAAGAAAATCCAGGCTGCCTTTAACACCTACATCACAACACTTTTCACCCTTGCGGGAGAATCGGAGGAAATCGCGAAGGTAAAGGCCGAATCGATCTTCAACTTTGAAAAGAAGCTTGCAGCGGCACAGATGAGCCGTGTGGAAATGCGTGATCCATACAAGACCTATAATAAGTTTGCGCTGGCCGACTTCGATAAAACCGTTCCTGCTTTCAAATGGACTTCAACGCTTGAAAAACTCCAGATAAAAGGTGAGGACACCATCCTCGTTAACTCGCCAAAATTCTTTGCAACAGCCGACACGCTGCTCAACACAGTGCCAGCTTCGGACTGGCAGAATTACCTTCAGTGGAACGTGTTGCGCACTGCTGCACCGTATCTCAGCAAACCGTTTGTGGATGCAAACTTTGCGTACTCACAAGTGCTGAGCGGTCAGAAAGTACAAACCCCGCGATGGCAGCGCATGTCATCACTTACGGATGGAACCATCGGTGAATTGCTTGGCCAGCTATACGTTGAAAAGCACTTCAAGCCAGCTGCTAAGGCGCGGATGGACGAGATGATCAAGAACCTTATTAAAGCATACGAGATCCGTATCAAGGGCCTTGACTGGATGAGCGATGTAACGAAGCAGAAAGCACTCGACAAGCTCCATGCATTCACTCCGAAGATAGGCTATCCGGTGAAGTGGAGAACGTATGACGGCCTCGAAATCTCAAGGGAGTCATTCTTCCAGAATCTTCGCAATGCCGGCAAATGGAACTACCTCGACATGATCAGCCAACTGGGCAAGCCGGTCGATAAAACCCGTTTCGGGATGACGCCTCCGACTGTCAACGCCTACTACAATCCGGTTAACAACGAAATAGTTTTCCCTGCCGGAATTCTCCAGTATCCTTTCTTTCATGCCGAAGCAGACGATGCATTTAACTATGGTGCAATCGGGGCGGTTATCGGTCACGAGATTTCGCACGGCTTTGACGATTCGGGCAGTCAATATGATAAGGACGGAACACTCCGCAACTGGTGGACGGAAGAAGATCGTAACAAATTCAATGCACGCGCCAAGCAACTCCAGGAGCAATTTGATGCTTACACTGTTCTCGACTCGATCCATGTAAACGGAAAGCTTACGCTCGGAGAAAACATCGGTGACCTGGGTGGGTTGAATGCCGCTTACGAAGCTTTTAAGATGACACCACAGGGAAAGTCAAATAAGAAGATCGATGGCTTCACACCCGATCAGCGCTTCTTCCTGGCATGGGCCCAGGTATGGCGTGCTAATACACTCAATGAGACAAAAGCGCAATTGATCGTTACCGATCCGCATTCACCAGGCGAATACCGGACCATCGGTGCACCAGTCAACATGGATGCGTGGTATAAGGCATTCAATGTTCAGCCCGGAGACAAACTTTATAAAAAACCAGAAGACCGAATCAAGATCTGGTAAAGTCACCGGGGACAAAGAGGGAACCGAATAAAGCGATCGGTGTTGAATGACATTCGGCACCGATTCTTTTTTATCGAGCAAGGCGCCATGCGCTGCCTTGTTTTGAATTCCACATGCGATCCCTTACCTTAGTCTCCCGGGTAGACAAACCATAAGTACCATGTTTCGATTTTTTGCATTGATACTTTTCGTTTTTCTGGGTTCAACCGTATACTCCCAGGCGGTGCAGGCGCACGAACCTACTTCTGCAACCGATGGAGGAGTAAAGCTTCATAACACCAAGAAATCACGTTTTACAAGAACGATCAAAGCCCGAAAGAGTGAACGGGTAACTTCGCCAGGTAAGGACTCAAAGTACAAAGCTGAGGTACGGTCCACGGAACGTTATGTCAAAGACTCAAAGTCAAAAGCAAGAGCTGATGCACGTGGTACGGAGCGTCATGGCAAATCGTTCCGCAAGTCACGCGGCAGCCGGAAGTTGAATGGTGAGTCACGTGTTTTCCGAAGACATGGCGCAACCGCCACGTCATCGGCCGAACGCAGAAGCAAAGTGAAACGCGCCCTGGGAAAGTCTTCGCAGTAAGCTACATGCCGGAAGCCTCAGCGGTTCGTTCTTCGAGTTGATCGATTTTCATTTTATCGCTTTCTTTCAGATCGCGCCTTCGGAGAAAAGGCATGAATGCAACCGCGATCAGGATCGTAAATACCCCCTGGAGCAGAATTGTATTGGGTACCCCAATGAGGGTGGAAATTGAACCCACGAGCAATCCTCCGATAGGCTGCATACCAAAAAACGCCATAGCGTAGTAACTGATCACCCTGCCACGCATCGCGGGTGCCACCGCTGTCTGGATCAGCGTATTGCTAATGGTAGTCTGTGACATCATGCCGAAGCCTGCCATGATCAGGAATGGCATGGCTGAAAAGATGTTCCCGGTGTAAGAGAATAAGATCAATCCTAATCCGAAAAGAATCGTGTTCGTAAAAAGGATGCGCTTCAGGTTTGTCCCTGCGGCTAATGATGCGAGGAACAAAGCACCGGTTAGCGCTCCCGCACCAACAAAACTGTTGAGATACCCAAATGTTGATGCGTTACCTTCGAAGATATCGCGAGCGTAGATTGGCAACAGGGTGACATACGGCAGGGAGAGGAGACTAATCAATGCAAGCATCAACATCACGTTGGCTATGGCAGGTGTATCCTTCAGGTACTTATATCCATTCACAAGATCGCCCCAGGCATTTTGAAGCCGCTCAGGACGTTTGTAGGGTGGTAACGTCATGAACAGGAGGGAGACGATCACCGCCAGAAAACTGAATGCATTTAATCCGAAGCACGCTTCTGCGCCAAGGGCCTCGAGCATCACTCCGGAAAGGGCTGGGCCCACAAGCCTGGCCGCGTGAACCATCGATGAGTTCAGGGCGATGGCATTTGGCAGGTCTTCTTTTTTGTCAACCATGTCATACACCAAGGCCTGCCTTGCCGGAACATCAAATGCATTGATGACGCCCAGTGCCACAGTGAGCGCCAGAATGTGCCATACCTCAAAGCCAGGTGTCATCATCAGAAGTGTAAGGGTAGCCGCCTGAAGTAACGAAGCCACTTGTGATGTCAATAAAACTTTGAAACGATCGTATCGGTCAGAAACAACACCACCGACCATAGAAAAAACAAACGAAGGGAACTGTGCCGCGAAAACTGTTACACCTAGCATGAATGGAGAATTCGTCTTTTCGAATACCACCCAGTACACTGCCGTACGCTGCATCCATGTTCCGATCAGCGACAAGGACTGTCCAAAAAAGTATAATTTGTAATTGCGGCTTCGAAACGCTTTAAAGATTGAATTCCCCATTGCAGGTGATCAGATTAAAAAGTGATACCAATAAGCAAAAAAGCCCGCCATAGGATTGACGGGCTGCATATGGAGATCGGTACGGCTACGCGACAGCAGGCACTCCTTCCGGGGCACCCGATTTCTCATTTCGTCTTCGGTGGTAATAGGCATACGATAAGAACAAGAATGCGAAAATCGGAATCATTCCAAGCATAGCTGGCTCAAAACCGCCCACCGCGATGGCCGAATAAGTCGCACCTACAAGATCGAAGAACAAACCTGCGTACGCCCATTCTTTGATTCTTGGAAAGCCGGGGATCACAATGGCAATAACGCCTAGCGCTTTGGCGACACCAAGGAAAGGAATAAGGTATTTGGGATAGCCAAGTTGGCCGCTCACCATTTCAACTGCTTCAGGTACAACAATGATATCCGGGATTGCGGTGAATAGCATAAAGGCTCCGAAGATTCCCGTGAAAACCCAGTACAATACGTTTGTCTTTTTCATAAGAAGAATGTTTTGCTGTTTGACGTTACAAACGTAAGGCGCCCCAGGCGAACACCGCGGTCGTTCTTGCGACAAAATGGAGGGCGGATAACGACAATCGCGGGCTGCCAGACTCGAATATTTTTTACTAAAATGTAGAACAAATCCTTTTTGTGCGTATATTTAATCTACAAATTAGTAACTAATGATCGAGACGAGATTGGGCGATTTTGAAGAAGTGCTCCTGCTGATTACGGGAATCCTGGAGAAAGACGAAGCGTATGCATTCAAGATCGCGGAAGAATTTGAAAGACAAACCGGACGTGAGATCTCCATCGGGGCTGTTCACTCAACCCTTGACCGCCTGGAAGCGAAGGGGTTCGTTAAATCGGAGCTCGGGCAAGCTACGGCTACGCGGGGTGGAAGGCGAAAACGAATCTTCACCATTACAGCGCTAGGCAAGCGTGTGCTGAAAGACTCCATGGATTTCAGGCTTTCGCTGTGGAAACAATATCCGCTCCTTGCCGGCAAACTGAACTTCACATTGTCGTGACCAACACCAACCGCATACCGCCAAAACTTGCCACATGGTTTCTCCAAACGTTCCTGAGAGACGACCTCTTTGAGGAGGTAAGCGGAGACCTTCATGAAAAATTTCAAAAGACACTTGAAAACAAATCCCTGTTAAAGGCCCAACTGAATTATTGGCGACAGGTGGTCAACTACGTCAGGCCTTTCGCCATTCGCAGAATCGATTATCGTAACCAAAACCAACTTTCTATGTACGGAAGCTATTTCACCTCTTCTCTTCGCAACATGAAGAAAAACAAGCTCCACGCGTTTATCAATATCGCTGGCTTGACGGTTGGGTTAGCCGTGGCAATGGTTATTGGCCTCTGGCTTAAAGACGAGCTCTCGTACGAAAAACATTTCGCCAATTATGAAAAAGCAGGATTGATTTTGCAACACGTGACAAACAACGGAGGTGTTGAAACATGGTGGTCGGTGCCGATGCCACTGGCTGAGGAGCTTCGAAAAAATTATGGGGACAACTTCGAGCATGTGGTGCTGATGACCAGTCCTGATCAGGAGTTACTGAACTTCAACGACAAAAATTTCTCCAGGACAGGAATCTTTGCTGAAGCCGGGTTTCCGCATCTGTTTTCGCTCGATATGGTGCACGGCACCCGAAATGCGTTGACTGATCAGTCTTCGATCCTTGTGTCGGCATCAACTGCGAAGATGCTTTTTGGCGATGACAATCCCGTTGGAAAGGTAGTGATCATCAATAAGGAAATGACAGTAAGCGTTGCCGGAGTATACCGCGACATCCCCCGGCAATCTGAATTTTATGGCCTTCATTTTGTAGCACCCTGGGACTTGTTATATGCTCACACACCATGGATTCAAAATATGAGAGACCCATGGAGGCCAAACGCGTTCAGCCTTTATGTGACCCTTGCTGATAACAAAACGTTCGAGCACGTGAATGCCTCCATCCGTGATGCGAAGCTAAAGAAGGTGAGTCCTGAACTCGCCAAGAAAAAGCCGGCATTGTTCGTGCACCCGATGAAAAACTGGCGTTTGTATTCGGCATTCAGAAATGGAATGCCGGATGGTGGGCGCATTACGTACGTGTGGCTATTTGGTGTTATCGGAGTGTTCGTGGTGATCATGGCGTGTATCAACTTCATGAACCTGAGTACAGCGCGCTCGGAAAAGCGTTCGAAAGAAGTGGGAATCCGAAAGGCCATAGGTTCGCTTCGTTCGCAATTAGTTCAGCAGTTTTTTACTGAATCCGTTCTTACGGCCATGTTCGCACTCGTGCTGGCACTCGGCCTTGTGCAACTAACGCTTCCTCTCTTTAATCAGTTGGCCGACAAACAGACAACTCTTCCCTGGACAAACATGACGTACTGGGGTGTTGCGATCGCATTGTGTATTTTCATCGGGCTTGTAGCAGGCTCATATCCGGCCCTCTATCTTTCATCCATCCGGCCGGGTACAGCATTAAAAGGCTCTTACAAGGCAGGCAAGTCTGCATCCCTTCCACGAAAGATCCTTGTGGTTGTTCAATTCACGGTTTCGGTCGTGCTTATCATTGGCACGCTGGTGGTCTTCAAACAAATTCAGCATGCAAAAAATCGCCCTATCGGATATGACACGAATGGACTCATCGCCATCCCAAATAACGCCTGGCTGCATAACAACATCGATGTGATCAAAGATCAATTGGAAAATGCCGGCATCATTTCCGAAATCGGAGAATCAGATGCGCCTACAACTGAACTTTGGGGTTCCAGCAGTGCATTCGATTGGGATGGAAAAGACCCCGACTTGTCCGTTGATTTCCCAAACACGCGGGTTTCGCATACCTATGGAAGAACGATTGGGTGGGAGATTGTGCAGGGGCGCGATTTCGATCGGAAGTTGGCCAGCGATTCGGTTGCACTCATCATTAACGAAGCTGCAGCACGCTATATTGGGTTTGACAATCCGGTGGGAAAAACGATTCGGTGGTATTCGCAGCCTTTTCAGGTAATTGGTGTGGTGAAGGATATTGTTGTAAGGTCTCCCTATGACCCGATCCGCCCCACCATCTATGCGCTCAACGAAGATTCTGGCAATTTCCTGCTGATGCGGCTTAAGCGTGATATTCCTATGAGCGATGCGTTATCACAAATTGAAACCGTCTTTAAAAAGTTTACGCCAAATGAACCCTTTACTTTTAGGTTCATGGACGAGGAGTACGCGAGGAAATTTGGAAATGAGGAACGTGTCGGGAAACTCGCTGGTGTCTTCACAACGCTTGCAATCTTCATCAGCTGCCTTGGTATTTTCGGGCTATCTTCGTTCACTGCCGAGCAACGCACGAAAGAGATCAGCATTCGTAAAGTCCATGGCGCGTCAAACCTGCGCCTTTGGACATTGATGTCAACGGATTTTGTAATGCTGGTCGGAGTCGCATGCGTTGTTGCCGTTCCGATTGCCTACCAACTTCTCACGTCATGGCTTAAGCGATATGAATACCGCGTGGATGTAACATGGACGGTTTTCGCTGCGGCCGCAGTGGCCACGCTCGTAATTACGCTTGCTACCATAAGCTGGCACACACTGCAGGCTGCGCGTGCGAATCCCGTGAAAAGTTTACGATCCGAATAGGGGTGGATGGCGTTTAGAAATAGGTTGCAACAACAAGCCTGCCAAGCCCGATAAGGCCAAGGACGAGCAGAATCAGGCCAGGGACCATGCGCACCACCACGCTTGACTGCAAGGTGAATGATATTTTTTTGCCTCCATAAGCAAGAATGGTAAGCAACAGCAGTACACCAACCGAAGTGCCGAATACGTAACTATGAATCCGCCACGCGTTGTCAAGTACGATCCAGCCTTCAACTTTAAGGTACGCAGTGACAGCGATCCAAAATGGAATTGCCTGGGGATTGAGAACACTGAGGATCAAGCCACGCCTGAAGCCACTTTC
>DASWTP010000024.1:0-5704 GCA_036402075.1 Chryseosolibacter sp.
ACATCCTCGATCTTCTAGAGTTAGGAAATCCCTAGCGGGATTAAAGATTCAGTTTCTCCGGACACCAATAGGTTAAGATTTAAGATTATTGTTGTCCGGAGAAAACGCAATCTTCAGAAAATGTATTAAGGTCGATCTTAAATCATGTCTTTTTCCGGTGTTGGAAAAAAAGTGCATATAGATCTGTCCCGGAGGGACTTCCTATCTGTAGATGATATTGTATAGTGAATGCGTCTCGACTACAATCCTCAATTGAAATGCTCCCCCTCACGACACGAGATGCACATGAGTATTTCCGTGGGATCTCCAAGAGCGTTGACATCACCACCGTTACGCGCCAAAATGAATCACCGCAAGAAGCAGGCTTTTTTTGTGGCGCGATTTGTTTACATCCTCGATCTTCTAGAGTTAGGAAATCCCTACTGGGATTAAAGATTCAGTTTCTCCGGACACCAACGATTAATGATCTGAGAATTTATGGACGGGCTTAAATCTAAAATCTAAAATCTAAAATCTAAAATCTAAAATCCTAAATTTTAATTGTTGCCTCCAATTTTCAATTGAAGGAATAATCTTTGAACTTAGATGCGTTTCAACCCAGTATCTATGTTTCAATCCATCAACCCATTCGATCAAAGGCTTATTGCTGAATTTGAACCTCACACTGAGGCCATGGTCGATTCAAAAATCAAGAATGCCTTTGGTGTTTTCCAATCGTGGAAAAGAACAACCTTTCAACATCGGAGTGACTTGCTTAGGAAAGCAGCCGCTACTTTGCGCGATAATCGCGAGAAGTACGCCATGACTATGTCGATGGAGATGGGAAAGGTGCTGAACGAATCGAGGGCAGAAATCGACAAATGCGCTGCTGGCTGCGAATACTTTGCAGACAATGCAGAAATATTTTTGAAAGATATAGCGGTGAAAACCGAGGCGTCAAAAAGCCTTATTGCTTTTCAACCGCTTGGCCCCGTGCTGGCCATTATGCCGTGGAATTTCCCACTGTGGCAAGTGTTTCGGTTTGCAGCACCAGCACTCATGGCGGGCAACGTTGGGTTGTTGAAGCACGCCTCAAATGTGAGTCAGTGCTCGCTCTTGATTGAAGATGTATTTCGTCAATCCGGGTTTCCAGACGGTGTGTTTCAGTCACTGCTGGTTGAATCGAGAGCAATCGAATCAATCATTGCACGTCACGAGGTTGCAGCAGTGACACTCACGGGAAGTGAGTTTGCTGGCGTAAAAGTCGCGGAGGCTGCAGGAAGAAATCTGAAGAAGTGTGTGCTCGAACTTGGAGGAAGTGATCCGTTTGTCGTTCTCGAAGATGCAGACCTTGAACTGACTGCGAAAATTGCAACACAATCGCGGATGCAAAACGCGGGACAATCCTGCATCGCGGCCAAGCGTTTTATTCTTGTTCAGAAGGTCAAAGATGATTTTTTACATCGCTTCAAACAAAATATTGAAAAGCTCGTGCAGGGAAATCAACTGGATGCAGCGACAACTACTGGACCGCTAGCCCGGGTTGATCTTGCCGAAGACCTTGAGAAGCAATTGAACGACTCAGTAAAGGCAGGTGCAACGATCGTCACTGGTGGAAAGCGCCTTGGTGCAAATTTCCAACCGACACTTCTCGACAATGTGAAGCCGGGAATGAGAGCCTTCGATGAAGAAATGTTCGGTCCGATTGCTTCGGTTATAACAGTAAAAGATGAAGCCGAAGCAATTCAAATAGCAAACAACCATCGCTATGGCTTAGGTGCGTCCGTTTGGACACGGGATAAGGAGCGTGGTGAAGGGGTCGCCCGCGAGATTGAGTCGGGTTCGGTGTTCGTGAACTCCCTCATGCGATCCGACCAACGATTGCCATTCGGAGGAATTAAGAAATCCGGTTACGGAAGAGAATTGTCAGAACTGGGCATCAAGGAATTTGTCAACGCGAAAACAATCTTTGTCGCCTAGAAAATTAAGTGCCACAGAATCGATCCGTGGCACTTGTTATGAAGGTCATGAGAAACGTTGCTATCCGAAACGGATCAACGAATCAACCGATCAACGGATCAACTTCACTTCAAGTAAAACACACCCTTCAATCTGGCCTCTTCCCAAGGCCGTTGTTTTCCGCCTGAAATTTTCTCAACGGAATTGCGCGTGTTCATAAAGATGTCCTCAATACGTTGGGATTGTCTTAACTGCTTCACCAGTTCTCCCGTGTAAAGTCCGTTCTGCGCGTCTCCATCTGAAGCCACTGAGCCTGGATCGGTAGCGTAAGCGATAAGTGTTCCACTCGGAGGCTGAATAGAAGCCAGTCCTGAGCCGCTGCTCCGTTTGCCAGTCGGGAAGGGATTATTCCGGCAGGCATCGAGAATAAGCATGTTCAAACCTTCGTCATTCGTAAATTCCATCGTGCGAATGATCCCGGTGAGTGGAATGGTTTTCAATTTCACGTCAAGCGCAGATTGAATGTTTGCGTCCACCGGAACGAGATAATTTGTTCCGTCTACTTCGAGACCATGACCAGCGTAATAGAAAATGGAAACATTTACATCCTGGATGCGATCTCCAAAGGTGTAGATCGCGGTCTTCATCTGCTCATAATTTCCATCGGTAACTTTAATAACTTCAAAACCCAACTCCTGGAGCACCTTTGCCATTGCGTTTGCATCATTGAGCGTGTTGTTCAGTTTTCCCGCCTGTGCATAGTTTGCATTTCCGATGACCAGCGCAAGTCGCTTGTTAAAATTCTGCGATGCCTTGTGTTCTTTCACCGCCTGCGGTTCACAGGTGACGTAGATATCTTTTTCTGTCACAACATTTTGCGTGTTGTGGACGGAGATCTTTATCCTGTTTTTGCCTTTTTCGAGCGGGACCTTTGACGAAAATCCCTGGCTCATATCCAGCGTTGCAGGCTCTCCATTAACAAAGACCTTCGCCACACGGTCTTTGCTTTCAATCTGCCCTTCGAGGTTTAAGACTGGCTCGGTGATAATTTGTTCACCGTAGTTCCGGTTAACGGCAGGTTTGCTGATCTTAATTTCCGCTGGATTGTTCCGGATCACTTCATAGATATAGACATTTCCAGCTACAGTGCCTACCGCGAGGTAGTCGTTGTCATCAGAGAGCGCAATGGCGTTTGGTCTTTCATCAACGGAGACACTACTGGTCACAACAGCATTGTCCATGTTCAGCATGTTAATGGTCCGGCTGTCGGTTGAAAAGAATGCAACGTTTGCCGGGCCAGGCCCCATGGCCATTCCATCCGGGCGGAAGCGAAGGGGGACACGTTTAGTTTCCTGCCCCGTTGCCCAATCGTAAGTGATCAGCATGTTTCTGCGCTCGGGTTGACTGCGTCCCTGCATGCCGCCTTTTGGGATGAATACCTCCTGTAATCCCACAATGAATTTGTCGCCACCGCTATTGGTTGAAACGGAATGAATAACGGATTTGGAACCCTCATACTCACCGCTTTGAAGCTTCAACTGACGTAAAAGTTGCTGATTGTAGGGATTGAAGGTGAGCGATTCACCGATCTTGTTAATAGCAGCAAGTTGTTGTCCGAAGCGATCGTAGCCCATGAACATGGCGTTTGACAAGCCACCCAGTTTGGTAATTCTGCCCAGCGTCATGTTTGCTTTAAGGTCCTGGATCTCGATGTTATTCTCCTTTGTCAGGAACGTGAGATAATGACTATTCGGATCAAGACAAGCTGATTTTATTCCCTTAGTGAATTGGGCATTTTGGATTTCTTTCGTTGCTGTGTTAAATACTGCATAACGACCAGATTGATCGAGAACGAAAAATTTCTTGTTTTCATCAATAAAATCATGAAGCACTACGTCAGGTGAGATTACTTTTCCGAGAATTTCATCGGCCTGCAGTGTACGCAGGGATACTTCGCCCTTGCTGTCGGAGATCGCTATCCATTTTGAATCGCTTGAAAATGAAATTTGACTGATTTCTTTTTCACTTGCCTTGATTTTTTTAAGAGGAGAAAGATATACGTCTTGCCCTAAGCACGAAAAGGCCGCCAGGCAGGCGACCGTAAGAGTTACAACACGTGATTGCATATGCTGAAAAACTAGTCGTTTAATTTTCCGATGAGTACGCCAACACCGATGTTACAGGTGAATGCCGGGCCAACTGTATAGAAGCCCTTTGGTTCTTCGATGGTCGATCCTAGATTGGTTAGCCAGCTCAAGTTTGCATCCAGGTTAATTTTTTCGGAGATGAAATATTTCAGACCAGCGTAAGGACCCAGGTTGATCATTTTCTCTTTTCCGATCGGAAGGTAAGTGATTTCAGCACCGCCATACGGCAAGAACTTTCCATTATTGCTCAAAAAAGAGTAGGTGCCATAAATGCCGAACCCTGGATCGGCCTTGAACTTTGTCTTAGTCTTGGTGATCTCACCGCTTTTGTTTGTTACCAACTCAGTCATCAGCTGAAAGCCGACATTAGGTTTTAATCCAAGTTCAAGATTTGTAGTAAAGAACTTCCCAATTTTTACATAGATGTTTCCACCTCCGAATTTGTACTTCAGATCATCAATGGTGTAGCGTTGTTTGTAGTAGTTTCCGGAGAACTGGAGCGATAAGTCACCTTTTTGTTGTTGCGCGAAAGCGCTCATCGTTACCAAAAAGGCACACAGGGTCAGAATATTTTTCATGCAAGGGGGGTTACTATTTATACACTTCTCAAACTCACCGGGACGGTAGCCGTACCGTTGAGGTAACAAAGTTCACAAATTCTTTTCTACGAAAAAAAGAATTATTTGTTGTCACAATTATTTTACGCGAATTTCTATGAAAAATTACGAAATCAAAAGCAAACTACTCGCGGCAATTTCCCGTTTTTCGTACCGATATATCGGTATTTTCGATTTTTATTCCGACAAAGCGTTCCGGAGTCAGAGGAAAATTTTACATTTGTTTCCCCATTAAGCTATGAAAAGACATTTTATCCCCCTCATTGCGGCTCTTATAGCCATTTCCGTTTCAACCTCAACCCACGCGCAAATCGCAGTTGGACCCAAGGCAGGAGTAAATTTCAATTCATTCAGAAAGAGTGAGACGTTCCGAAACTACTTTGATCCCGTTGGCGGATTTAACGTTGGTGGTTTTGCAAAATATCCGGTCATGGATTTTTTGAACGCACGTGTTGAGCTTTTGTACTTCCAGCAAGGCGGCAACCTCTACGACTATCGTGTAATCAACGAACTCTACCGCAGCGATGCCAAAGTTAAGTTTCATAATTTTGAAGTTCCGGTGCTTGCGGAGTTCGGTCTTCCATCGTTAAAAGAAGATCCTTTGCAACCAAAATTGTTACTCGGTGCGTGCTACAGCTACACGGTATACGCCCGCGAAACATTCACCAACATTGTAAAGATCAGCGGACGGGATAAAATTAGCTATGATGGTTTTCTTAACTCTGACGGGCAGTTCAATAAAGGACAGATTGGACTCATTGGCGGGCTCGCGGCTGAAATGAAAATGTTTAATGTTCCAGTGACATTAGAATTCCGCTATCAGTATAACCTGACCCGGGCAAACAAAGCCGGAACGCAGAACTCTTATAACCTACAGAATACAACAGAGAAGTGGGGCAATGAACTCAAGCTTCACACGCTCAGTATTAATGTAGCTGCTACCTTGTTTTATTTTTAACCCCTTATATGATTAAAAGCCAAAGTATGAAAACGAAAAACAAA
>DASWTP010000025.1:0-3113 GCA_036402075.1 Chryseosolibacter sp.
AGCCAATAGCTTAGCACACAGACAATCTATAATTGCTTGGTCCAGTAAACTTCCAATAACCACCAACGGTGATTTTTGCACACGATTGCGGATTTGGAGCAAGCGGCAGGAAATCAGGGGTTTAGGACTGCTTTGGTGACGAGTGGGTGCGCGGGGGCCAAGTAGCCGGGGAGCCTGGTGGACCGGGGGGCCGGGGGAGTCCGGGGAGGCTGCAAGCTTCAAGCTGCAAGCTGCAAGTCAGACTCATCGAAGTTGAACACGTTTCCCCAACGACTGTCGCAGACTGAAGTGTCAGGTTTACGAAAGCCAAATAGATTTCATCAACGGATCCACAGCTTGAAGCTTGTAGCTTGTAGCTTGCAGCCATTGCAAACCAACCTATCCAGAATACCCACTTCCCCTCCCTGCCCCTACCTGATTCCAGTGATGTGTCGCATTGTAATTTTTTCTATCATGCCTCATCTTAACAGGCCAAAGCTTCCATGAACAAACAATTCTCAACTCTTCTCATTGTGCTCACTGCAACGCTCCTGCTAAGCGCGGGACGGACAGAACGTATTCCGGGATCACGTGCCTCGGAGAAACCGATTCTCACCGGTGCAGAACAACTCGATAAATATCTTCTACTTCTCAAAGGCAAGCGCGTTGCCATGTTGGCCAATCAAACGACCATCATCGGCAAAAGGCATCTTGTTGACAGTCTTAAAACATTAGGCGTTAACATCGTGAAAGTGTTTGGACCCGAGCACGGGTTTCGCGGCAAGGCAAGTGCAGGGGCTGAGATCAATGATGAGATCGATGCGGCCACGGGAATACCGATCATTTCGCTCTACGGCAAAAAGAACAAACCAACCAAAGAAGACCTGGCTGATGTCGACATCATGATCTACGACTTGCAGGATGTAGGTGTTCGTTACTATACGAATATCAATGCGCTCTCGCGACTGATGGAGGCCTGTCACGAAAATGGAATCGAGCTGATGATACTCGACAGGCCTAATCCTAACGGTTATCTGATCGATGGGCCGATTCTCGATATGAAGTACAGGTCCGGCATCGGTATGTTTCCGCTTCCGATGTCGCATGGCCTAACCGTTGCCGAATTTGCGCAGATGGCCAATGGCGAAGGGTGGCTCACCAATAAAGTACAGTGTAAACTCACGGTGATCAAAGTGGCCAACTACAACCATGATATGCCTTACACGTTGCCGGTACCTCCATCGCCTAACCTGAATACGCAGCAAGGCGTCTTGTTGTATCCGTCAACCTGCATGTTTGAAGGCACCTATCTCAATCACGGCCGCGGTACCTATTTTCCTTTTACAGTTTTGGGAAGTCCAGAACTGAAAGGGATCTATGAATTTTCCTATACGCCTACTGGAATAAAAGGAATGGCAGAAACGCCTCTCTTTATGGACCAGGTTTGTTATGGATTGGATTTGCGCAGCTATGACACCAACCTTCTTCGCAAAAGCAAACAGATCAACATCAAATGGATCATGGAATTATACAAAGCACATCCGTACAAAGAAAAATTCTTTGACTCCAAGCTGAGTAACCAGATGAATTCTATTGAAGTTCAGATCGGTGTTGGCGAGTTCAGACAACAAATCATTGCAGGAACACCTGAAAAAGAAATCCGTGCGAGTTGGGAGCCGGGGCTGAGTGAATATAAGAAGATGCGGATGAAGTATTTGCTGTATCCATGAGCCGCATGCCGGGGGCCGCGATAGTCGGCTCCGGTATTTTAATGGCTGCAAGCTAAAGCTGCAAGCTGCAAGCAGGTGGACCCGGTAACGAAATCTATTTCGACTTTGATAACCTGACTTGAAGCTTGTAGCTTGCAGCTTGCAGCTTTAGTCCCAGTCACCCCAGTCACTACCGTCCCCATCACCGTCTTCAAACCCAGTGGTGGCAACCGGGAGTTTTGCATAGAGACCAACAGCATGATGTTTCTGGCCGCGGAAGAAGCGCATCCGGTAATCCACGCCTATGTAATAATTGATCCAGGCCGTACCTTGAAGTCCGAGCCTAGCGCCATCTCCTCCGCCAACTTGCAATACCGGGCCCACCGACACACCCGCGATACCAATCCCGGTTTGTAGCTCTGAGTAAAATCTTGTTGTCTTTCTTCGATCGAATTCAATTCCGAAATCAACACTGTGGGGCACTCCTCTGACATTCCAGTAGGCTGCCTCTATAGCGAAAGACACCGTTGGCTTTCCTCGCCCGAAGTTCACATGCAGCATCGGGCCAACTGTCCAAACCTCTTGCGCTAGAGCAGTGAAGTTAACAGTGAATAAAAGTGCGGTAACAATCAGTGTTCTAATCATAAACCAATTTAGCGATATTAATTCGCACTTCGAATTGCGGATACCATTAAATCAAGCTGCGCCTAGGCTTGGCAAACATGATCGGCCAGTTGGGCAGTAATTCATCCAAGGCAAATAAGTGGCCAATAATTGCCGTAGCGCTCGTCAATGGAAATAGCAATTGAATAAATGTAAAGGGCTAAATCTGATTGTGATGCCTTTCCGGCACTCGTCAAGGTTGGCCATGCCACGGATGCAGCGGGCAATAATTAGGGCACTTGCCCCGTTTCGCGCCCAGTCGGTCAACCGAACATGACCGAACATACTCGAATACTCCAAAAAATATCCTCCGCGTTAAACCTGCATTTTTGCATTTGAAAGTTCTGGCACGTCATTTCCAAGCGTTCGCGCGACTACACACGCCTTTGCGCCCTCAGCGCTGATGAGTTTCGAAAACTTGATGAATCACAACCCGGGCGCGATGCTTTTGCTAACGCACCTGCATTGGTCGTTTTGAAAATAGCAATCACCAGCCATGGTCCAACAAACCTGAATACTCCAAAAATATCCTCCGCGTTAAACCTGCATTTGAAAGTTCTGAAACCTCATTTCCAAGCGTTCGCGCGACTACCAACCCTTGCGGTATCAGCGTGCTTGTGGCCGGCAGCGTTCGTGAAGAACAGCAGCACGGTCGGAAAAAGATGCAAATGTGGGTCTACCAGTTTCGAGTTACCCACATTCACAGGATAGGCTTCCAACCATCAAAACCTTCGACTCCTACCCTTTCCGTCCAACCATCAT
>DASWTP010000026.1:0-3875 GCA_036402075.1 Chryseosolibacter sp.
GCTGATAATATTTCTTTGGCCTGCCCATACGGTCATCCGTTGCCTCGCCATTCCATGACTCGATGTACCCCTTTCCCTCTAGTCTAACCAGGGCTGTGTGCATAGCGCCCATGCTAACCTTACGCGCAAGCCGTTCCTGGATTTCAGTCTTGATTGCAACGCCATACGCCTCTTTATGCAGGATCCCGATGGTAAGCATCACAATTTCCTCGAACTCACCAAGCTGATATTTCTTCATTTCAAACTATTTTCCTAAATGTAGGAATAGTGAGAATAAAATGCAACTGAAAGCGATCGATTCCTAAAAACAACACCATTGCGGCATTTTATTATTAAATTCCTTGTAACCACGGTTGCTTTCGTGAGTATATTAACTACATTTAAGTCAAATATACATGCCGTGGGACGACATCAACTTGGTGAATTTGAAGAAATCGTTATGCTGACTGTGGGTATTCTATACAAAGAAGCTTACGGAGTAGCGATCATTGACGAAATGGAACAGCGCCTGAACCGGAAAGTCAGTATTGGCGCGTTGCAGACGGTGTTGCGGAGGTTGGAGCAAAAAGGATATCTCACGTCAGCGCTTGGTGAGGCCACGAATGTGCGTGGCGGTAAGCGGAAACGCTATTACAGCCTCACAAGCCTTGGCTCGCGGGTATTACGTGAGACTCAGGAACAACGCATGGAACTCTTCAAATCCATCCCGCGGGTGGCATTTCCAAAATCATGAATACCACACCCGACATTAAGCCACCAGCATTTTTCGTGCGGTTCTTTCGTTGGTTCTGCGACCCGGTGATTGCAGAAGACATCGAAGGGGATCTGACAGAAATGTTCCAGCGTGATCTTCAGGGCGAGACGGCCTTGAAGGCAAAAGTTCGATTTGCATTAAATACCCTGAAGCTTTTCAGGCCCGGAATAATTAAAAAATTCAACTACTCACCTACTCTTTCTTCAGCGCCTATGTTCAAAAATTACTTCATTACATCCCTGCGCTCCCTGATGCGAAGCAAAGGATTTTCAGCCATCAATATCGTTGGCCTTGCCGTTGGACTGGCCACGTTCAGCCTGATCTCACTCTATGTATACCATGAATTGAGCTTCGACCGGTACCACGAAAACGCCAACCGGATCTTCCGGATTGTGGAAAACCTCAGGACCGAAAACGAAATGCTTTTTCAGTCAACGAGTTCACCACCGATGGGTCCACGCATGAAGAAGGACTTTCCAGAAGTTGTGAATTACGTTCGTTTTCAAAACTGGAGTCTTCTAGCACAACGAAACTCCATTTCCGCCTACGAGCCGAACTCCTACATCGCGGACAGCACGGTGTTTGATGTTTTCAGCTTTACGCTTTTGAAGGGGGACCGCAAGACCGCGTTGCGCGAGCCGTTTTCCATCGTGCTGACAGAATCGATGGCAAAAAAATATTTTGGTGACGAAGACCCTGTCGGGCAGTCAATTAAAATGGACTACGACAATTACACCGTCACCGGGGTAATGGCCGATGTTCCTGAAAATTCACACTTTCAATTCTCGAACCTGATCTCGTTTTCCACCTGGAGCCGCAACCAAAAGGATAACGAAGACCGCGCATGGTTCTGGAACGGTTTCCACACCTACATTTTGCTTCGGGATGAATCGTCAGCAGACGCTGTTCGCGCAAAGATGAAAGACTTTATTGACCGAAATATCGGCAAAGGCGGAATGTATTATGAAGATCTGCCGCTCCAGCCGCTCACAAGCATTTACATGGCTTCGCAACGTTCGTGGGAAAACGGAACACGTGGCAGTATGAACAATGTCTTTATTCTTTCAATCATTGCTGTCTTTATTCTGCTCATTGCATGCTTCAACTATATCAACCTGGCCACCGCTCGCGCTTCGAGGCGACTAAAGGAAGTTGGCTTGCGTAAATCTCTTGGTGCCCTGCGAAGGATGCTGGTGGCGCAGTTCCTTGGCGAGTCGATCATTGTAACCTTCATCGCTGCATTAGTAGCGTCTATAATTACCTGGCTCGCCCTTCCCGCCTTTAGAACGCTGGTGGAGTCACCCCTATCGCTTTCCATCCTACCAAATCCGTTGACAATCATTGCCTGTGCGTTCGGACTGGTGCTCTTAATTGGAATTATTGCAGGCGCGTACCCGGCTTTGATCATCTCCGGATTTCAGCCCGTCCAGATCTTCCGCCCTTCAATGAAAGGGATCTATAGTCACAATAATTTCAGAAAGATTCTTGTCGCGACTCAATTTGTGATCTCGATCACGCTTGTAGCAGGAACAATGCTCGTGTATGATCAATTGAACATGGTACGAGACCAGGACCTCGGATTCAACAAAAATGCAATGCTGGTTGTGCCGACCAACGGAGACACTGCCATTGTCAAGTACCTGGATGCTGTTAAAAATGAATTGAAAAGCATACCCGGTGTGCGGGCGGTCACAGGATCTCACACTGTCCCAGGCCAATCAACCACCAACCAGTATACAGAAATTGAAATGAAAGATGGTAAGATGTCTCCCACCAATATCAACTTCAACTTTGTTGATCATGATTTCTTGACCACATACGAAATCAAGCTTCTTGCCGGTCGCGACTTTCTCCGCGAGTCCAAAGCTGATGACACAACCGCGTACCTGATCAACGAAACTGCCATGAAGGATTTTGGCTGGACACCGGAAGAGGCGATTGGCAAGAAAGTGAAGGGTCGATATGAGGGACGCATTGTGGGTGTGATCAAGGACTTCAACTATCGCTCGTTACACACGAAAGTTGAGCCCCTCGTGCTCGCGCTCACAACGTGGGTTGGCCGCATCTCCATTCGCATTGAAGACGAAGAATTACCTGCAACGGTCGGAAGAGTTCAGCAAAAGTGGAGCGAACTGATCCCATACTTGCCATTTGCCTATTCTTTTCTTGATGTGGATTTCGATCGTCAGTACAAAGCTGATCAACAGTTGGGAAAGGTGGCAGGGATTTTTACAGGACTAGCCATCTTTATTGGGTGCCTCGGTTTGCTAGGTTTAACATCATTTGTAGTGGAAAGGAGAACGAAGGAGATAGGCATTCGAAAAGTACTTGGTGCTTCGGTGTCCAGCGTTGTGATGCTGATTGCGCGCGAGTTTGTGTGGCTGATATTGATTGCGCTGTTCATTGCTACTCCCCTAACATGGTTTCTGATCAGTGAATGGGAACAGAATTTTACGATGCAGGCGGCCATCAACCCGCTACGGTTCCTTATTGCAGGCGCAGCTGTGTTTACTTTCGCCTGGATCACCATCAGTTTCTTATCGTTTCGGGCAGCGCAGGCAAACCCAACAAAAGCCTTGCGAACGGAGTAATGCTGTGGGCCATGAAATAGCCGGGGGCGGATCAGTTTAGAACGAGCCGCCCTCGCGCATTCACGCACCAGCCTGTAATCGACACTCATCGAACTTATAGAATCAGCGTCCTTATACGGGTTTGGGGCGCAATATCAAGCGCCACGAGTCCAATTTTGGCAACCAGTCGCTTCTGCATGAACGTAGTGAGAGCGCGATACTCCGTTCCGATTGAGAAATGCATATATGATCCGTCAGCTTCGACACCTGCATCGTTCGATATCATTCATTCCAAAGAAAAGAGAACTCACTCCTCATTGCAGCTACTTTTCAGGAATTGCCACCGTTCAAATTCGGACTATCATGATCGCAATCGCTCAATAAAATGCAATAGAAGCGCTCTTACGGCTTAAAAATCGTAGATTCAGAGATTGGCATAGTTATGATAACCCAGGTAAACACTTAATCCACCCTCATCATGATTGCTACCTTCCTGAGACTTTCACTGCGCAAAATCTGGAGCGAAAAATCCTTCTCTGCACTCACCGTCA
>DASWTP010000027.1:0-4593 GCA_036402075.1 Chryseosolibacter sp.
TTGATCACCGCGATGTCTCTATGCGCAAACCCTGACTTTGACAAAATCAAAGACTCTGGATTTTCTCAATATTTTTACGAATCTGTTACTCAAACGTTGGCTCGTTACAACCATGCAGATGCCTCTACTTATTGGCAACAAGGAGCAATTAGCAAGTTGTTTATTCCTGAATTCCACGGAAGGGAACACCTTAATATCAAAGTGTGGATGGACGATTTGAGGGCAGGTAATGAACATACGTTGGCTGCTTTTTCGTTGAGGTTTTGGGGTTTCCGAAATAAGAATTCTTCCGGTGTTTCCTATCAAGCTGCTTTTGACATTGATCGCAAGGAAACAATAGACCTGCAACGGGAGGTGGCATTTAGCGGACTCCAACTATTTGAAAAAATATATGGCAGGCCAGCTCGGTATTTCGTACCACCCAACGGAGCAATATGTCAGGAAGTCGTTGATGCAGTTGCATCGCGTGGGGTGAAATACATTTGTACTCCTAAAATCCAAAATGAGCCACAAGGTGCTCAGCAAACGAAAAAACGTTTTCGGTATCTCGGAATGAAAGGTAAATATGGAGTTACTTATTTAACTAGAAATTGTTTTTTTGAACCTAGCTATCGAGGCAAAGGATTTTCTGTTAATGATTGTCTTGAACAGATTTCGTCTTCTTTTGCGTTTAACAAGCCCGCTGTTATTAGTAGTCATAGGGTCAACTACGTAGGAGGCTTAAGTGAAAAAAACAGAAAGGATGGGAATGCTGCACTGCATACTTTACTTACCGAATGCTTAAGACGATGGCCGTCTATTGAATTTATGACCTCCGCAGAGTTAGGCGATCTTATTAGAAATGATCAAAAGTAAGCAGGATTACAAGCGTTTTTTGCTTGCAGAACAGAACAGTAAGTCAACGAATTTCTTCGTTCTCTACTGGAAGAATTTATTTGCTCCGACCTTGCAGTTCTTGCTGTTGTTGCGAACGTGTGAATATTTGAAGAACAGAAGGGGCATGTATAAATTATTGTACCCGATTGTTAAATACTTGAAATATCGGAAAGGCCTCTCGCTGGGATTTTCTATACCCGAGAATGTTGCTGACGAAGGACTTCAGCTGCCCCATTATGGTACAATCGTTATTCATCCTAGGGCACGGCTCGGTAAATTTTGTAGGGTCCATGTGTGCGTCAATATCGGTGCTTCCGCTGGGGGGAGTGAAGCGCCACAGTTGGGCGACTATGTTTACGTAGCACCCGGAGTTAAAATATATGGAGACATAAAGATTGCAAACAAAGTTGTAATCGCTGCAAATGCAGCTGTCTCTGCGTCTTTCGTTAACGAAGGTGTTATGATTGGAGGCATTCCTGCAAAAGAGTTGAAACAAATAGACATCACGAACATTATAAAAAAGGGAAACTAGAATGTTAGCGTTAACAAAAGCAGATCTTCATCGACTAGTTCCGAAGCCATACAGCCTTGCTAACTTGTTCCAAGGATTTCGTTCAAAAGGCTTTACGTATTTATTTTTTTTGCGCAAGGTCACTGCAGCGACTAACCCAATTAGCAGAACATTCTTCAAAATAATCTTACGACACTACACCTACAAATACGGCTTTCAAATTCCACCTCAAACTAAAATTGGAGGTGGGCTGTTCATCGGGCACTTTGGCACCATAGTCGTCAGTACCGAGGCTCAGATCGGATCAAACTGTAATATTGCACACCTGGTAACGATTGGAGCAACAAGAAGAGGAGAACTGAAAGGAGCTCCCAAACTTGGAGACTTCGTTTGGGTAGGTACTGGCGCAGTATTGGTTGGAAAAATCACAATTGGCAACAATGTATTAATCGCCCCCAATTCCTACGTGAATTTCGATGTACCTGATAATTCAATAGTTGTAGGAAACCCCGCGAAAATAATTCCAAGTCCCGCTGCTACTGAGGGGTATATTAACAATGTATTCGTTTCATAAGTGGCTATGAAAACCCTTATGCGTTACTACGTTCAGTTTCGCGGTTGGAAGACGAAACGAAGAATAGTCGTCATTGAGTCGGACGACTGGGGATCCATTCGAATGCCAAGCATGAAAGCTTACAGGGCATTGGCAGAAAAAAATTCTAAAGTTTCCAGCGACCCATATTGTAGATACGACACGCTCGAAAGTCAATCGGATTTAGAGGCCCTTGCAAATGTGCTGATCGATCTAAAGGATTTTTCTGGCCGTCCGCCAGTAATAACGACAAATACGATAGTAGCAAATCCGCGCTTTGATGACATTCGCCAATCAGGATTTGAACGGTATTCATATGAAGATTTCCGCGATACCTACCTCCGATACGGTGACGGACATTCAACGCTCAAAGTGTTACAGACTGTTGTCCGCGAACGCCTGGTGTTTCCGCAACTTCATGGTCGTGAACATGTGCACGTTCCATTATGGCTCAGCGAATTAAGAAAAGGGCAACCAGAACTGCTACATGCATTCGATCACGACTGCTTTGGTGTGCCCTATATGTCCTCTGCCAAAAACCTTCGAAAAAATCTTTTAGCGAGTCTGGATAGGACGGGGTTACCCAACGAACAACAATTTCAAGAGCGGTCAATTTCGGAGAGTGCGCAGATTTTCGAAAAGCAGTTCGGATACACTTCAAGGTCCTTTATAGCCCCGGCATATACGTGGCATCGAAGCATCGAGAAATCTCTATCAGATGTGGGGATATCTTGCATTCAGGGTTTGCCGCTACAATACGAAGCAAGGCTCGGCACTAACACGTATACGAAACGCTTGCATTTTACAGGCCAGCGAAATTTTCACGGACAGTATTATAGTGTGCGCAATGTTTTTTTTGAACCGAATCTTAATGAACGATTCGACTGGCTTAACAGCGCGATCAAGCGGGTTGGCGAAGCTTTTTTTTTCGACAAGCCGGCCATTATTAGCATGCATCGGCTCAATTTTGTTGGCGGCCTCGACATTCATGCAAGGGACAGGAACCTTTCTTTGTTGAAAAAATTTCTTTCCGACATCCTCAAAAAATGGCCCACGGTAGAGTTCCTAACGTCAGAGCAATTAGCATTACAAATTTCAAAATGAATTTCTTCCTGCGTGAACTTTTCGAATGGTTTCAGGCCTTTGTTTCCGTCCTTCCTGGTGTTATTGGAAAGTATGCCAGGCGGGCATTATTCAAGTTATTCGCCCGCAAGGTTGGGTGCAGTTTATACGTTGGACTACGCGTTCGCATTCAGAATCCTTCTAATATTGAATTCGGCAATAACGTAGGCATCAATGACGGTGTCTGGATTGCGGCAAATAAGAATAAACAAGCACGTATTGTCATTGGTGATAATGCCCTCATCGGACCTTACACCGTTATTCACAGCGGCAATCATGTGTTCAAAGATCCCAGCATTCCCATCTATTATCAGGGATTCAGTTTCGAGCCGATTGTTATAGGTGAGGATGTTTGGATCGCTGCGAACTGCACAGTGTTGGCAGGAGTGACGATTGGTAAGGGAGCTGTTGTTGCGGCTGGCTGTGTTGTAAACAAAAATGTAGAGCCTTATACGGTCGTGGGTGGGGTTCCCGCACGTGTGATCGGAAAACGGAAAGGAGAGAATACTTGAAGGTATTATTTCTAACAGGTTCTCTGAAACAGGGAGGAGCGGAATTCCAACTGATTTCGCTTGCCAAGCTTTTTAAGGATAATGGTAACCAAGTTCGAATTTTGGCATTGACTGATCATCAATTCTACAAAAATTTAGTAGATGAGTTCGACATCGATTACAGCTTTTTATCCAACGACCTGTCGCGTATTAAAAGGACTTATCTAACTGTCAGGGCTGTTAATTCCTTCAAACCAGACTATATAATTTCCTATTTGCGCTCCGTTAGTCTCGTTGCAATCGCTGCAAAGTTCTTCAGTAGTGTGCGAACTAGACTGATCACTTCAGAACGGACTTCGTTAACGATCCCATACTACGATGGATTTTATTTCTTTTTGTCAAGATATGCGGACGCGCTAACTGTTAACTCTCAATTTAAACTAAGGTACATTTCTGAGCGTTACCCAGCCCTATCTAAAAAGGTATTTTTTTTTCCGAATATCCTGGATTTAAATCGCTTTCCTAAAGATATCCCTGCAAAACAAAATAAGGAACTAACGCTTGCGTACGTTGGAAGGATTGCGCCTGAAAAAAATCTTGATAAACTAATCGCGGCAGTAAACATCCTGCACAACGAAGGAATCAAAATAGAGTTGGATCTCTACGGAGATGTGAAGCATTCAAAATATTATTCCGAGCTGCTTAAGCAGATCGCTCAGCTTCAACTTGTGAGCCATGTACGAATGCATCCGGCCACTGGTGACGTTGTAGCAGTTTATTGTAAAACGGATGCAATTTGTTTGATGTCAGAGTATGAAGGCTTTTCTAACGTTTTGTCAGAGGCGTTGGCCTGTGGTTGCCCTATCATTGCAAGCGATATCGAGGAGAATCAGTTTCTTGTTGAAGAGTCTGTTAATGGCTTTCTTGTAAAAAACACGATACAGGACATCGCGCGTGGAATTAGAAAATTTTCATCCCTTGGCGTTGGGCAGCGGCATGCA
>DASWTP010000028.1:0-24644 GCA_036402075.1 Chryseosolibacter sp.
GCACGGCAAAGGGCAGACTCTTGGACCGAAGCTTTGGCAATTCGGATGGGCCGAGCCTGCATCATGAAACATGAAACCTGCAACCTTAATTTAATGACTCAGCCTTCAAAATTTTCTCAACCCTGGTTGAAGCGTTTCCGCCTTGGCACACTTTTTACCTCACCGCTTTTATGGAAAAGATCAAAAACGGGGACTCCGTTATCTATAAGGAACAGATGGGTACCATTTACGGTAAACCAAGAGAAAGCAAATACAGAGGTACGATGTACACTGTTAAGGTTGGCGATGATTATTTCAAAGCAACACCAGGTGAATTGAAGGTAGCGAATGAAGAGCTCGGGAAGCCTTTCAGCAAGTTCTAGGTCGATGTCCAAGATCTAAATTTAGAATTTGAAATTTGATGATTTGGAATTTAATGCTGGAAAGCAGAAACCTCATGTGATGGAAAAACTTCCAAAATTTTAAATGTCAAATTTCAAATTTAAAAGAGATGACCATCCCTGTACAGAATGATCATCTCGCGTCCTAAACCCTTGATGACAGTAGTACCTCATAAATCATATTTGGTTACAAAAATGATTTGAGATTTACAATTTGGATTCAAGATTGCAGATCGCCTTATTGATCAAATATTGGTAAGCAGGGCTATGGGAAAGCTTTTACAGCATTCAGCGATATTCATTCGCGTCCCTGACTCAATAACCTCATCGGTGAACACATTTTTCCAAAGGGTTGGCGCACCTTCCGGCAGTATCAAGTCACTATCCATGACTGCATCGTCAACCGGAGCACCAGATCGTGGACGCAACGGGATTACAACCATTGCCCATTTGCCATCATTGCGTCTTGCGTAACTGACCGTAACTGTTTCCGCGCTAGTGGACTGAATCGGCAGGTAGGTGCCTTCAGAAAATAATGTCGGATTTTGCTTTCTGAAGTTGAGGGCTTTTGCTGTGGTAAAAAGCTTTTCAACGCCTTCCAATCGATGATCTTCAAGGTAGGAAAACAATACTGACTTGCTCTCAATCTCCTTTGCGTGGATATTGTCCAGGTATTCAATCCGCTGTTGGTAGTCAACCGGTCTGCGGTTATCCGGATCAACAAAACTCAGATCCCACAAACCAGCGCCCTGGTAGGTATCCGGAATCCCGGGAGATGTAATTTTAATGAGCGTTTGTGCCAGTGAATAACGATTAGACAGCTTCACAAGTTCAGCCAGGAATGGCACAAGCGTATTGACAAATTCGCTGTCGGGAAGGAGGATCTGGCGAATGAAATCGATACAGGCATTCTCATATTCCTCGTCCGGTGCAGCCCAGTCGCTGTTAACCTTTGCCTCGCGTAAAACCTTCACGAAGTACGTCTCCATGCGCTCGAGAAAATCGGGACTCACCTGAAAGTCTGCCGGAAAACCACCCACCAACGACTGGTAAATAAAATATTCATCGTTCACCTGGGGAGCCAAAATGCCTTTCGATGTTCTTTTGTGGAATCGTTGATTTGCTTTCATCCAGCGCTTCACTAGTTCCACCCACTGCGTTGGAAAATCACAGAGTGCGTTGAGTCGCAGACGCGAATCCTCACCCCGTTTGGTATCGTGGGTGGCCGTGGCGTTTAGTGAATAGGGCGTGAGCGCTTGCCGGGTTTGCATTTTTTTATGAAACTCAGTGATGCTGATCCCAAGCGATGAAGGTGCATCTCCCACCTCATCGTGCGAAATAAGTGCGTTGTAAACATAGAACGTAGTATCCTCAACGCCTTTTGCTGTAAGCGGCCCGGTGAATTGCATTAAACGTTGCAAGAAAGTCAGGACGCTCTTCACATCAGGTCCGGCTTCCACATTGGTAAACAGCGACTGGAAGTAGTTCAACTCGTTGGTATACTCCGGAGTCTCCGCCTTAGCCTTCGTAAACGTTTCGTTCATAACAGCGAGTTCTTCTCCGGTGAGTGGAATCTGCTCCGGGTAAATCCGGTAAACGGGAAGCGATACCATGACAGAGGCGAGCCCGTGCCTCAGGCGGGAAACGTAAAACTCTGCGGGCAAGTTAAGCCTTGAGAACAATGTAATCAGATTATCCCACTCACCTGCCATATACTTTTCCAGGATCATTCGTTTATTCCGCTTCACAAGCTCTTTGTAAGACGGCAGCGAAGGAACGAGCTCTTTATAAAAGGACACAAGCTGCTTTGCGCCAGCCCGATTGGTCATTAATTGACTGGCGTAAGACAAGAATTCATAACCACTTGTACCCTCGAGCGGCCATCGCTGAGGAATATGTTCTTTCGCTTCAAGAATTTTCTCCGCAATGATATAACACTCAGCGCCAAACAGTGCGCGAAGCCGTTTCAAATAGGTGGCGGGATCCTGAAGCCCATCAATATGGTCGACACGGACTCCCTGGATCAGTCCTTCCCTAAACAGTTGATGGATGAATGTGTGATATTCATTGAACACTTCTTCGCGCTCCATGCAGAGGCAGATAAGCTCATTTACTGTAAAAAATCGCCTGTAGCCGATCTCTTTTTCGGTCTCTTTCCAATAGCAGAGTACATAGAACTGATCTTGTGCAATCGCTGAAAATTCATGTGCATTAGTGTTGATCTTGTCAAGTCGGGCGAGGAGCTGCGAAAGCTTCTCATCATCGGACTGGAGCTCGGTGATCCAACCTGACTTCCATTCCGTCCATCGGTCCAACGAAATATCCAGTGCTGTTGGCAATTCGAGACCAGGAAAAACACTCTGCCAGCCCGAAACCGACAAAGGATAAGACGTCTGAAAATAATCGAGCGTAAATCCTTTCTCCGAGAACCCGATTTTTATTTCGCCTGAAGCGATACACTCTTCCAGCGGCTTGCCCAGGAACGGTACCTGGATCTTGCCTTTCAGCTTTTCAGCGTGATGATCCCATATCACATCAAAATAGTTAGCGTAGGGTGATGACAAGCCCCGTTCGAGAACGTCCATGAGCCGTGCGTTGTCCGTATGAAATGCCATGTGATTTGGAACAATGTCCTGGATCCATGTCATCTTTCGCCTCCTGATCTCAGCCACCAATGATCGAAATTCATCGAGTGATCCGATCTCAGGATTGATCATGTGTGGCTCAGTGGTGTCATATCCATGCATACTCCCCGGTGTTGCTTTGAGTATGGGCGAAGCGTAGATCGTTGTGATGCCAAGCCGCTCGATATAATCAAGAATACGTTTCAGGTCTTGAAACTTAAATTCCTTGTGAAACTGAACTCTATACGTTGATGCTGGGATATTCATAATTCTAAAATTCAAATAGCTGAGCCGCGTGCCCCGGTACAAGAACGGCCTCGCCCGGCTCAATAAGTCGAGCAACAAAATCCGAAGGACCACCCCATTCCTGGGCTGACGAGTCGAAGGTATGTTTGAGCGGTTGCGAAACAGGCAGTTGAACAGTTGTTGGGGATTCGTTAAAATTCAAGAGAACAATTACGGTTCGGCCGTCATGCTGTCGTTGAAATAAAATCAAATGATCCGATGGTGATGGAAGAATTGTCAACGATTGGCGATCGAAACCCTGAAGGGCAAGCAGTGATTTGCGAAGTCCGATAAGGTGTTTATAGAATTTCAAAAGCAGCGCACCAGCACCTTGCTTATAATCCCACGACAACTTGCATTTGTTAAATGTTTCCTCGTGCTGAGGATCTGGAACCTCTTCTTTCCACCCGAAATAGTGAAACTCCTTTTTTCTTCCTTCACGCACTGCCTTCACAAGCGCTTCATCCGTATGACTGATAAAATACTGAAATGGATTTTTCTCTCCATATTCCTCGCCCATGAAAAGCATGGGGATATGTGGCGATAGCAAGTAGGCTGCTGCCGCAAGCTTCAGTCCTTCCAGGGAGAGCTGCGTAGTAAGCCTGTCGCCTGCCAACCGGTTCCCCACCTGATCGTGGTTCTGGGCGAACACAACAAACTGGTCGTAAGGATTTATCGGAGCCTCACCAAAATATTTTTTTCGATGAACCGAGTACTCACCGGTATAGACATACGAATTCTTCAGCGACCGCTGGATATGAGCTGGCTCGCCAAAGTCCTCGTAGTAGCCATTTTTTTCCCCTGTAAGTACCGCATGAAGCGCGTGGTGATATTCATCCACCCACTGACCATCAAGTCCATAGCCGCCCACTTCCGGAGCACTGATATACCTGGGGTTATTCAGATCAAACTCTGCGATCAATACTTTCTTTCTGCCGGTCTCCGCTTCAACGACTCGCACCTTCTTTTGCAATTGCTCGATGAAGTGTTTTGCACTGAAATCCCAGATGGCATGAACGGCATCCAGGCGGAGGCCATCGATATGAAACTCATCCAGCCACATCAAAGCATTTTGCCAATAATAGTTTCGCACGCCATCGCAGTGAGCGTCATCGTAGTTGATGGCGCTGCCCCAACCGGTCTTGTATTTATCGGTGAAATAAGGACCGAACTCAGAAAAATAATTTCCTTCAGGTCCCTGGTGGTTATACACGACATCCAGGATCACAGCGATACCGAAGCCGTGCGCTTCGTTAACGAGTTTTTTTAATCCTTCCGGCCCGCCATAGGAATTCTGAACCGCGAACGGATATACTCCATCATATCCCCAATTGCGGTTACCGGGGAATTGCGAAAGCGGCATCAGCTCGATCGCATTGACGCCCAGCTCTTTCAGGTAAGGCAATCTTTGAATCACCCCATCAAAGGTTCCTTCCGGTGAGAAGGTTCCAACATGCAATTCATATTGGATCATATCCCGAAGCGGCAGGCCCTTCCAATGATTATCGGTCCAATTGAATTTTCTATCGATCACCTGCGAGGGTCCATGAACTCCCTCGGGTTGGAAGCATGAAGCAGGGTCAGGCAGCGTCTTTTCCCCATTGATGCGAATCTTATAGTTTGTTCCGCTGGAAACTTCGTCCACCAGCGTTGTCCAGTACCCAAGCCAATTCTTCTCCATTGGGAAAAATTTGCCAGCGATCTCAACTTCCATTTTGGACTTCTCTGGTGCCCACACGGTGAATCTCGCAGCGTTTGCCTCGGTGAACGCACCTACCTTAAATTCTATCTGCATGAAGTAACGGAGGTAAAAGCCTCTCGTGTTTATAAAAAACATGCCGATTAAAAATGCGCGTCTGACAGCAAGACAATCTTCAATGCATGTGCGGCTGCTGTCTGCATGTGTTACAATGACTTCTCCTAAGAACGATACTACAACCTTGCGCTCAGCGTTCACCTTTATTTCGTTGAGGTGGAACAAAAGTTTTACGCTCCCTGCAAAGCGATCGCAAGATGAACGGAGAACGAAACTATATTGACAGCCCGCACTTAGTGCTTTGTTTCCAGGTTCATCAGCCTAAACGCCTGACCGGATATTCAACAACCGACAGTGCGCCTACTGCGGACAGCATGGACAAGGAGATCTTTCAGCGCATTGCGCGTGAATGTTATCTCCCCACCAATTTCCTTTTGCTCCGATTGATCGAACAATATCCAAACATCAGACTATCGTTTTCGATTTCAGGGCTGGCCCTTGAACAAATGGAGGCGTATGCTCCAGAAGCCCTGGAAAGTTTCCAAAAGCTGGCAGCGACAGGATCGGTCGACTTTGTTGCTGAACCCTATTACCATTCGCTCGCCTTTTTGCTGGACAGCGATGAGTTTGAGATCCAGGTGCTTCAACACGTAGAGAAGACAATTCAGCATTTTGGAATCCGGCCCTCAGTATTGAAAAACACAGCATTGGTCTACAATGACGACATCGGCCGCAGAATACATATGATGGGATTCGAAGGCGTGTTGACCGAGGGCTGCGAACGAAGCCTTCGCCAGAACCAGCCTCAAAACCTTTATGAGCACCGCGACTCCAATGGACTGAAGATTCTGCTGCGAAACCGAAACCTCAGTGATGACATTGCTTTTCGAGCCGGCAAGAGTTACTGGAACGTAACGGCCGATAAGTTTCTATCCTGGCTCGACATGATGCCGGAAGGTGAAAAGCTTGTTACGCTCTGTGTCGACTATGAGACCTTTGGTGAGCACAACAAGCCAGACTCAGGCATATTCGCCTTCCTGGAAAATCTTCTACTGATGCTAGCCATTCAGAATACGTACCGAATGGTTACGCCATCAGAAGTTGTGCATCGATTCCATGCGCACAGGCAACTTTCAATACCCGACTATGTCGCTGTTGCGGGAACTGATCTGGCGAAGTGGATTGGAAACGACCGTCAGCGGGAAGCCCTTGCTGCCCTGGTAGCACTAGAGAGTGTCGTAAAACGAAAAGCAGACCCTCACCTGCTTGAGTTGTGGAAATTATTGCAAGCTGCGGACCATTTTTACTATATGTCAGACGAAGCGGAAGGCCCTGAATGTTTGTCTCCGTACCCATCGCCCCGCCAAGCTTATGATAGCTATATGGCATGCATTCGGTATATCAACCAACAGATCAGTGACGTGGCGCCACATGAAGACGCTGAAAAGCGAAATGAGCTAATGGAAGCCGAACGGAGAAACATTGAAACACCGCTTTGGGCACTCAGGCTGGAATCGCACACAGGGCCCGTCACTTGACACAACATAAACAAGAGTATTAGAATATGAAAATTTATCCGGGCAGCCCATACCCGTTGGGCGCCACCGTGACCCCCGAGGGAGTAAACTTCGCTTTGTTTGCCGATAACGCCACGTCCGTAGAATTGTGCCTTTTTGATGAACCGTATGGCAAGCCGGAAGCTACAAAAATCAAGATCAAGGAACGCTCGCACCAGATTTGGCATGTGTTCCTTCCTGACGTTAAACCCGGTCAACTCTATGGCTACCGCGTCTATGGTCCTTATAATCCGGCTGAGGGACACCGGTATAATCATCATAAGCTTCTGATCGATCCATACGCAAAAGCCATAGCTGGCACCATCAAATGGAATGACGCGTTGTTCGGGTATGAGGTGGGGAATTCTGACGAAGACCAAAAGATGAGCGAAGAAGACAGCGCGCCCTACATCCCAAAGAGCGTGGTCATTAATGGTGGATTCGACTGGGGGAACGACAAACCACTCCGGCTACCCTACCACAAGTCTGTAATTTACGAAACACATGTGAAGGGTTTCACCATGATGCATCCCGAGATCCCCGACAACATCCGGGGAACCTATGCGGGGATGGCGCATCCTGTTTCTATTGAGTATCTCAAATCACTGGGCATCACAGCGGTTGAGCTGATGCCTGTGCACCATTTCGTTTCGGACAGACACTTACAGGAAAAAGGTTTGTCGAACTACTGGGGTTACAACACAATAGGTTTTTTCGCCCCGGATGCCCGCTATGCAAGTGCTGGCGTAAACGGAGAGCAAGTCAATGAATTCAAAGCCATGGTGAAGGCGTTGCATGAAGCCGGCATTGAAGTAATACTCGATGTGGTCTATAATCATACAGCCGAGGGAAATCACATGGGGCCAACGCTTTCCTTCAAAGGAATTGACAATGCTGCCTACTACCGGTTGATGGAAGACAAGCGTTACTACAACGACTACACCGGCACCGGCAACACGTTAAACGCAAACCTACCCAATGTGCTGCGCCTGATGATGGATAGCCTTCGTTATTGGATCCTGGAAATGCATGTCGATGGATTTCGATTCGACCTGGCCGCAACGCTGGCGCGCGAGCTTCATGAAGTCGATCGCCTTAGTGCATTCTTTGATATCATTCACCAGGACCCTGTCATCTCGCAGGTGAAACTGATCGCTGAGCCGTGGGACATCGGTGAAGGAGGATACCAGGTCGGTAAGTTTCCACCGGGTTGGGCCGAGTGGAATGGAAAGTACCGCGACTGCATCCGTGACTTCTGGCGTGGTGCCGACAGTATGCTTGGCGAATTTGCACTGCGCTTCACAGGAAGCCCCGACCTGTATGAGGGCGACTACCGCAGGCCAACTGCGAGCGTAAACTTCATCACAGCACACGATGGATTCACACTGAATGACCTTGTGTCGTACAATGAAAAACACAACGAGGCAAATGGAGAAGGTAACAATGATGGGGAAAGCCATAATCGCTCGTGGAACTGCGGAGCAGAGGGAGACACTGACGATCCTGAGATTCTGAAGCTCAGGGCCAAGCAAAAACGTAATTTTCTCACAACTCTCTTTCTCTCGCAAGGCGTACCGATGCTGGTGGCTGGCGATGAAATCAGCAGAACGCAAAACGGAAACAACAATGCCTATTGCCAGGATAACGAACTATCGTGGTTGAATTGGGACAAGGCCGACAAATCGCTGCTGGAATTCACACGCAAGCTCATTCATCTCCGGCTCAGCCATCCGGTTTTCTGCAGAAGGCGCTGGTTCCAGGGGCAGCCAATCAAAGGAAGTAAAGTCGAAGATATCGCCTGGTTCTCACCTGATGGCGTTGAAATGAGCGATGAGCACTGGAACGTAGGCTACGCTAAGTCATTGGGCATTTACCTCAATGGCCTTGGTATCCATTGGACCGATCCGAAAGGCCAGCGCATTACCGATGACAGCTTCTATGTGATTTTCAATGCCCATCACGAGCCGTTGCCGTTCACGCTGCCCGATGCAAAGTATGGCAAACAATGGACGAAAATAATTGACACTGCTATTGAAGACGTTGAGGACAAAGAAACATATCAGGCAGGAAATGCAGTGGAGGTAGAAGGCAGATCCGTGGTAGTGCTTCACCATCCGATCAAAAAACCAGACTAGCTAATTATGACGAAAAAAAGATCAGCAGGCATATTACTTCATATCAGCTCCCTCCCATCGTCATTTGGGATTGGCGACCTTGGGAAGGAGGCGTACAAGTTCGCAGACTTCCTGAACAGGGCAGGCCAACGTTACTGGCAGATTTTGCCCTTAACGCCAATTGATGCTGACCAATCATACTCACCTTACAGTTCGGTTTCAAGTATGGCAGGAAACATCTGGTTTATCAGCCCTGAGAAACTGTTTGAAGATGGGTACCTCTCGAAAGACGACATCAGCGTAACACAGGGCAAACCTGATCGTGTAAACTACCTGAAGTCTATCCAGTTAAAATCAAAGTTGCTGGCCAAAGCTTTTAAAAATCATAAAGCGCACCGCAAGGCCGCCTTCGAAGCGTTCTGCGACCGCGAAGCGTACTGGCTTGACGACTTCGCATTGTTCATGGCCCTGAAGTCGTTCCACAAAAGCAAGCCGTGGTACGAGTGGCCTGAGAGCTTCAAGCAGAGGAACCTCAAGAACTTATTGAAGTTTACGGCTGAAAACGAGTCAGAGATTGCTTACGTTAAGTGGCTGCAATTCCAGTTCTTTCACCAGTGGAAGAGCCTGAAACGGCATTGCAACGACCTGAACGTTCAAATCCTTGGCGACCTACCTTTCTACGTCAGTTACGATTCGGTGGATGTCTGGTCGCGACAGGAAATCTTCAAGTTGAATAAGAACGGCACAATGGCTGGCGTTGCGGGAGTACCACCGGACTACTTCAACGAAGACGGCCAACTGTGGGGCATGCCGGTGTACCGCTGGGATGTACTGAAAGACCAGGGCTACGATTGGTGGTTAAAACGCATCCGAAAAAACATGGAGCTGGTCGACCTACTTCGACTGGATCACTTTCGCGCGTTTGCAGACTACTGGGAGGTTCCCGCAAAAGAAAAGACAGCCGTTCGGGGTGAGTGGAAACTGGGACCTGGTGAGCATTTCTTTGCGACACTGAAACAAGAGTTCGGTACGCTGCCATTTATTGCTGAAGATCTTGGCGACATTAGCCCTGCGGTGTATCGGCTGAGAGACCAGTTCAAGCTTCCCGGGATGAAAGTTCTGCAGTTTGGCTTTGGCGATAACTTCGAAAGCTCTGATCACATTCCGCACAACTACGCACCCAACTTTTTCGCCTACACGGGCACCCATGATAACAATACAACCCGGGGATGGTACCGCAAAGAATTAAAGTCCAGGACGCGGGACGATATAAAACTGTACACAAACACGTCAGTTAAAGAAGAAAACATCCACGAAGTTTTCATCCGGATGGTGTACGCATCGGTGGCCAAGACCGCGATTGTTCCGATGCAAGATATACTGGGCCTTGATGAATCAACACGCATGAATATCCCTGCATCAACTGGCAAGAACTGGCAATGGCGATTAAGTTCAGACGACTACACAAAAGAAGAAGGCTGGCTAAGGCAGCTTGCTACCCTATACAACAGGACATAAGGATGAGTTACGAAGAAGTGAACCACGGTCGACAGCACACGCTGCAGACCGTGGCGTTCTGGGATTACGTATTTTGCAAGTTGAGGGTAAAGACAGGTCTCCCCTCCTCTTTAATAATGCGATTGGTGAAGCGATTGCCGAACATTCGGAAGATACCGTCTTTCGAGTTTTTCAACACGGCAATCAAGCCGGCATTCACACGTTCAGCGTATTCGCTGATCTGTTCTGCCGGATCGTCACCATCAAGAATGGCAACGGAGAATCTAGGCACTCCTGCGATATTCGCCATTCGGGTAAAATATTCATCCAGGATCATATTGGAATCATCCTGACGATCGCGCACATGCACAAGATGAACATGTGAATTGAAGCAGCTCCAGATCTTTTTGAGTTGCTCCAGGCCATCGGCAACCTGGTTGTCCGTGATTACGGTAACTGCCATCACGATATTATCGAATTCGTTGATCGAGAATCCATCTCTGACGGAGAGTACGGGCACAGGCGAAACCTTAATTGCCTGTTCGGTGTGATTACCAAGAAAGATCTCCTTTGCATTCTCTTCGCCTGACGTGCCCATAACAATCAAGTCGATGTCTTGTTGACTCATCAGCGCATCCATGCCCGACTTGAACTTGCTGTCAACCACGGCTGATTCAAAGGTCACTCCGTTCCCGGAATATTTTTCAACCAGGAGTTCAAGTTGTTCTTTTTTCGTTTGAAGAAGTTGAAGTGTAAAGGCATTTTCTTCATCATCTGCGTGAAGGTCAACTTCGCCAGTGGCCGAAAAAGTCGAGCCCATGGGATGCCGCGTAAAGTTTACAAGGCTAACGGTAGCCCCACATCGTTTTGCTATTTCAACCGCCAGTTTAACACCGAGTTCAGCGGTTTCCGAAAGATCGGTAGGTACAAGTATCTTTTTCATTGTTTTAGTCAGTGCATTGCACACGCTTGAATCAATAAAACTTGAACCAAGGGTTTATTTGAGTCGATTGACCCGAGATGAGGCGAATTCTACACGGAGGACGTCTTAAAACAAAAAAGCCCCCGTTGTTAACGGAGGCTCATTTGAAAAGTGATGATCTATTAATTCGCTAACCTTACGTTAACGGCATTTAAACCTTTCTTTCCTTCTTTCAGTTCGAATGTTACTTCATCCTTCTCGCGGATGCTGTCAACCAAAAGACCTGATACATGGACAAAGTACTCTTGTCCTGTTGCTGTTTCCTTTACGAAACCGAAACCTTTAGTTTCGTTAAAGAATTTTACTGTTCCTACTTTCATTTGATGTAATTAAAAAAATAATCGTCAAAGATACGGGAAATAATCAGGGATGCAATAGCCGGTTGAAAAATCTGTGCACGATCAAAACGTTGCAGGTCGGGAATGACGGGTAAAACCGCCTGTATTCGTCACGCGTAACTCGTTAATGATCATTAGCCACACCTTCGAATTTGGAAAAACTTCTTACCGCGTGCTATCTTCGGCACAACAACAAAACTTATAGACATGAAAAGAAAAGCAACAGCTGTATGGAAGGGCTCGGGCAAAGAGGGTACCGGACACCTTACCACACAAAGCACAACACTCAATAAGACGCAGTACTCGTTTAACTCTCGTTTCGCTGAGGGTATTGGAACAAATCCCGAAGAGCTTGTGGCTGCCGCCCACGCAGGCTGCTTCAGCATGAAGCTGAGCTTCGTTTTTGGTGAAGCGGGATTTACCCCGGACGAGATCACGACAGAATGCTTCGTCACCCTCGACAACGGAGCCGTGACAAGCTCTCATCTCGTGCTTAAGGCTAAAGTGCCAGGAATCAGTAAAGAAAAATTTCAGGCGTGTGCAGAAGATGCAAAAAAGAATTGCCCGATCTCGAAATTACTCAACACCAATATTACCCTGGACGCCTCGCTTGTCTAATAGCGAACCGCAAACCAGCTTGAAAGGCTTCGACAGCTCCGTCAGGCTTTTCAAGCTCTTGTTCGAACATCATTCCCCATTCCTTGTCTTTTAAATGGGAAGTGCCTGTAGACACGCTTCCCCATTGAAATTACTGGTTTTTCCGCCTTTTCATCAAATAAGATGAAGTAGATGGCCTTTGCGGCCGTTCTCTTGTTATTTATCAGTAAAGTATTTGTTACCGAACTGCTAGCAAATTTTTTTTAGTGTGTCCTCAGGGAAATCCCCGACTACAACCCTCGCGCGAACACCTCGGGCATACGTTTTTTATAGTTCATAGACTCTAACACATGCAAGCGGCTGTATTTAACCGTCAGTATCGCGGTAAGTCTGCGAGGCTGATTTAAACCATAAACCAATAAAAATTGAAAAACTGTTTACCCTACTTTAACCTGTTAGTTGCATGAGAGTCTTGATGTTTGGATGGGAGTTTCCACCGCATATTTCGGGAGGTCTGGGAACTGCCTGTCATGGTTTGACGAATTCGCTTAGCCAGGAGAACATTGACGTACTCTTTGTCGTCCCTAAGTTGCATGGTGGCGAAGCTGCAGAACGAACAAGTTTTATCAATGCCAGCGATGTTCCGATCGAGCGCGAGGGAACAATAGAACGCTACGTCTCTGGTAAAGCCGTAGATGCCGAATCACGTAAAGAGCTGTACAAAGTAATCAGGAAGAGCAACAGTGTTCAGATTGAGGTTCCATCCACGCTATCTCCCTATCGCTCGCCATCCTTTGAAGAAACTTCATCCGACCTCGAGCACTGGAACTACCCCATTGCGCATGAGGAGCGCGATACCACTCCAAAGCGCATGACGCAGCTGGATGAACACCACCACGGTGAGGAGCAAAAATCCGAAACAAAAAATATAGTTGCCAGTTATAAGTTCTCCGGATCGTATGGCCCGAACTTACTGGAAGAAGTTAGACGTTACGCCCAGGTTGGAGCTGAAATTGCGAGCAAGTTTGAATTTGATGTAATCCACGCACACGATTGGATGACATACCTTGCCGGCATTGCAGCCAAGAAGGTGAGCGGCAAACCGCTTGTTGTGCATGTGCATGCAACCGAATACGATCGCTCGGGTGAACACGTTGACCCGCAAGTTCGCGCTATCGAACAACAAGGAATGGCGGAAGCCGATTGCGTTGTGACGGTGAGTAACTGGACCAAAAAAATAACGGTTACAAAATACAACGTGCCGGAACAGAAGGTAGCAGTTGTGCACAACGGGATCATACCCAAGATTCCAACTGCGAAATTATTTTCGCCTCCACCAGTAGGCTCGCATATCGTGACGTTCCTGGGAAGGATCACACACCAAAAAGGACCTTTGTATTTTGTTGAAGCGGCTCGTAAAGTGCTTGACCGGATTCCTGATGCACACTTTGTTGTAGCCGGGTCAGGAGATCTGCTGCCACTGATGATTGAACGAATCGCTCAACTCCGCATGTCATCCCATTTCCATTTCACGGGCTTTCTCCGTGGAGAGGACATTGACAAAGTGTGGTCAATGTCGAATGTATATGTAATGCCATCGGTGAGCGAACCGTTTGGAATTGCGCCCCTGGAAGCCATCCAGGCCGGGGTGCCCGTAATCATCTCAAATCAATCAGGTGTTGCAGAGGTTATGCCACACGCAATCAAAGTTGATTTCTGGGACACGGAAGAACTCGCTGCATCAATCTGCAGCGTGCTCAAATACAAAAGTCTGTCACTCACGCTCGCGGAAAACAGTGCCCGCGAGATTGAAGAGATTACATGGAACTCTGCTGCTAAAAAATTAACCCAACTATATCATGGACTCACTGAAAGCCAACGCTGCGCCTAAAAAGAATCTCGTGCTGTACTTCCAGGTGCATCAGCCGAAACGACTGGGGAATCTCAGGTTTTTTGATATCGGTGCAAATGCCCCAGGATATCATAATCCGATCGATAAACAACTGATCGAAAAGATTTCGCGCGACTGCTACCTGCCTACAAACGCGTTGCTGCTGAAGCTAATTAAGAAAAACCCCGAGATAAGGCTTTCCTTCTCTCTTTCGGGAGTGATTATGGATCAGTTTGAGAAGTACGCGCCCGAGGTGCTTCAGAGTTTCCGTGAACTCGCTGCAACGGGTGCCGTGGAATTCCTGTCGGAGACATACTACCACTCTTTAGCCTGCATGCTACCGGGTAAGGAATTCGAGATCCAGGTACTGAAGCACGCTGAAAAGCTGTATGAACATTTTGGTGTTCGTCCGTCTGTCTTCCGAAACACCGAACTGATTTACAACGATGAGATCGGCAAAAAGGTGAGCAGGCTTGGATACATGGGCGTGATCACCGATGGCGTAGAACGCGTGCTGCAAGGAAGAACGCCTAACCACGTTTTCCAGCATCCCGACAACGAGGGTTTGAAAATCCTGCTGAGAAACTACAGGCTGAGCGATGACATTGCTTTCAGGTTTTCAACGGATGGCAAATTGCTAACCTCCGAAAAATACCTAAGCTGGCTTAATGGCCTGAATTCATTTGAAGATGTAGTTACGCTTGCTATGGATTACGAAACTTTTGGTGAACATCAGAAGAAAGAGACCGGTATCTTTAAATTCCTCGAGGAAACAGTAACCAAATTGGCGAAAAGTAAAACGTTCGAAATGGTAACACCTTCGCAGGCGATGGTAAAGAGCAAACCGCACAGTGTTTTGAACGTGCCGTATTTTATTTCCTGGGCTGACCAGGAACGCGATCTTTCTGCATGGCTTGGCAATGAAATGCAGCGCGATGCGTTCGACACCCTTCAGGCACTTGAGTTCGATGTAAAGAATACGAACGACCCTGCCCTTTTGGAAACATGGCGTAACCTGCAGACCAGTGATCACCTTTACTATATGTCAACCAAGAAAGGTGGTGACGGCACTGTTCATAATTATTTCAGTCCATATCCTTCCCCGTATGAGGCTTTCATAAACTTTATGAATGTTTTGACAGATTTTACGATGCGCGTAAAAGTTGCAAAAGCGGGATCAGGCATTTTTGAAGAGGCGCGACACGCACGAACTTCTCCAGAGCGCGCGATCGGAGCACGCATGACGATGCTATCGACACATTAGAAAATATACCAAT
The DNA here is from genome assembly GCA_036402075.1 of Chryseosolibacter sp. Taxonomy (GTDB): domain Bacteria; phylum Bacteroidota; class Bacteroidia; order Cytophagales; family Cyclobacteriaceae; genus Chryseosolibacter. The sequence continues at coordinate 15,298 of DASWTP010000028.1, forward strand.
CCAAACACCTCAACCAACGGAAGGGCTGCTGTCAACAGTAGCCTTTTCTTATTTATTTGGTTTCCTTCCGTCCGCTAAGCTCCCGCACAACAGCTAACAACGGTTTCAGCGACTCATGCGGATTTTCATCATCAAAGCCATGCGAATAAGATTTGTCAGCCAGGGTTGTAAGCGTTAATGTGCCGTGCATAGCGGCATCCGAAGCACGCTTCATGGTCGGTGACGGAAGTCCGTCAATTTCTGTAACACGGATCGTCTTGACGACTTCGATCAAGTCAATCCATTCCTGCTTGTCGGTCTTTCGGGAGAAATTTACAGGAGCCTTGTCTCCACGGATGTCGTGAACGAGCACGTGCACACTGTCCGCGTTTATCCGGACGTGCTCTTCATATCCGCGCGAAATTTTACTGAACTCGATTTGTTTGATTTCCGTCCTGCTCTGTGCCCATAAAAGTGTGCAGCAAACCAGCAATAGTCCGATACTTAATGTTCTCATAACGCATGAATTGCAAATACAATACCATTCTTTGTTTCGCATTGTCCGGCATCGTCTGCCGTCTCAGGGATGATGTGCTTGAAAGTCGGACCGTTAATTTCGGATTACTCCGCGAGTGTAGTTATCCAGCGCATCGTCCTTGAAACAAGAGACGATGCGGGACGTGAAATACAATACCATTCTTTGTTTCGCATTGTCCGGCATCGTCTGCCGCCTCAGGGACGATGTGCTTGAAAGTCGGACCAGTTAATTTCGGATTACTCCGCGAGTGTAGTTATCCAGCGCATCGTTCTTGAATCAAGAGACGATGCGGGACGTGAAATACAATACCATTCTTTGTTTCGGACTGTCCCACATCGTCTCCCGCCTCGGGGACGATGTGCTTGCAAGCCGCACTAGTTAATCTCTGATGACTCCTCGCAGTGTAGTTATCCAGCGCATCGTTCTTGAATCAAAAGACGATGCGAGTTAACGATACGAGACGTGAATCACCGCATGTTACTTAGTTCTTTGATGCCAATATTGCGAAACCGGTGGGCTGCTCCAGGTCTCCATGCCCCGGGCATGTTGAATCCTCCGGGCATTGGCTGAAAAAGGGCGGTCCAATGCGATTGAAACCCGATCATACCTTCTGTTGCACCAGCCGTAAAGTCATTCTGTGGCTGTTGAACTTCCCACATAAAAACGTCATTCACCCAGAGTGTAATTTTGGGCACCTCTCCGACCATCCTGATCCGAAATGAATTCCAGTCATTCGCCTTCCACACTTTGCCGATCTCTTTTGCCTCAGCGGGTTTGCTGATTTGCATGGCTTCTCCGAAAAGTGACCCAGTTCCTCCCGGCATGGCCAGCTCGATCTGGTAAGCTTGCCCGCTCTCGGATGACCGCAGAAAGATTCCACCGTTGCAAAACGAATCGATTTTCACCTCAACGTAAAGCTCGAAGTCCTTATATTTTTTGTTTGACAACAAAACACCCCCTTGTCCATAGGGCTTCTGCTTTAAAACGATAGCCTCATCTTCCACATAAAAATTTCCGACTGTCCCCTGGTGTGAAGTTCGGCTGGTGTGCCATTGGCGGAGATTTTTACCATTGAATAAGGGCTTGAATCCAGCAGGTAGCTGTGCCGTGCCAGTGACTGGTGCCACGAGCATACATACAAGAAAAATGCAAGCACAAAAATTAACGTTCAACATCCTTTACAATTCTAAAACCGACATCCCATCCGTTGCCAGGCCCGCCAGCGTGTGTCATGTACGTGGCATTTTTTACGTCACCAACAAACGAAGCTCCCTTCAACACATGTTGCCTACCGCGGCCCTTCGGTTCATTGACTTCCGCGAATAGTTTTTCATTGTATCGATCGCTCACCCACTCCCACACGTTTCCCAACACGTCATACATTCCCCACGCATTGGGTTTCTTACTTGCCACCTTTACCGGATTTTTCTTATTAAGATTGGCCGATGCCTCGATGTCTTTCCAAAGAATATCTTTTGTTGCACCTGCCCGGGCGGCATATTCCCACTCTATCTCCGTGGGCAACCGGTATCGTTTCGTGTTCTCCATCCGATTCAGTTTCCGAATAAATTTTTTCGCATCCTTCCACGTAACGTTTTCAACGGGCAAGCTATCCGCACCAGGAAAGGACTGGAATTCAGATGGGTTATAGCCCATCACTTTCTTCCACTGACCCTGCGTCACCTCGGTCGTTGCGATGTAATAAGACGCATTTGAGATGACATGGAATCCACTATCTGAATCGTTGAGGGCCATTTCTCTTGCCAGGGCAAACTCCTCAGCGTTATAACCGCGCCCCTCGCCCATCCACATGATGTAATCGTGAACGTTTGATTTTAAAGTGTCTGCAGGAACGGGGTACGGTGGTTGAAATTCGCCAACAGCCATCACGATGCCCTCAATCAGAATGAATTCCATTCCGAGGCTGTTTGTTATTGTTCGCGACTGCGCGGCCGCAGCACCACAAACAATTAACAGGAAGAAAACGAGTGCCCGCGTCATTCACTACTTCTGTTTAACGGCTTTATTTCGAAACTCAATTTCCGCTAACGGAAACAAGGCATCAGCCTTACCCTGCCCATGACTTTTAAAGACGAAATAGATGTTATGCGTTCCACCAATCGGTTTCACGGCCGCGACCGATGGAATGGTAAATGAATTCTTATCAGATCCACGCGCAAAAAATTTGGATGCATCTAACGGTGGGTATCGCTTTGTCCGCTTCACTTGTTCGTCTGTTGGGTTTGTCAGCCCATCAAAAAGGCCACGGTAACGCGTGTTGAATTGCTCGCGTTCAAAACTTGTTTCCCCGATAAGCTCACCATCGGGTGTATCAACTCTTATCTCAACTTTGCCACCAGGATAAATATCGTATAGATGCCAGTTTGCCCGGAATGCAATTTCCTTCACATCCTTCAGGTCAATATCTTTATAAGCGATGTACGAATCGGGTTTTGTTGTCAGAAAAACGTATTCATCAAGCTGATCACGCAAAGCTCCACCCTCGATCACATCGGCCTTCACCGGGTTGAGCTTGGGGCTGCGGAGAATCAACACCGTATCACTTGTCTGCGACTGGATCGTGCCGGCACCCCGGTCAGTGTAGGCGACACGAAAAATATAGGTACCCTTTCCATTATCGTCTGCTGGAACGTTAAAAATATATTTTCCTTTTCCAGGCAATGAGGGTAACGTTTGCTTGTTGACGTTGAGGATATAATTTGCTATGGTTCTCGCGTCTGTCACGCTCATTGAGGGATGAGCAGGCATATTGTTATCGGTTCCCCAAATGCCAGAGCTTCCCTTGATGATCCTGCGGGCTAGCGAATCGCGACTGCCCGGTTTACCATTATACTTCTCCGCAATCTGCTTAAATGCGGGACCCACAGCCTTCACATCTACGGTGTGACAGGTGCGGCAATCACTCGCCCGAATGAGACTCTGAGCAACCACATCCCGCGAAGAAGCGTCCAGTTCAGCATGACCAAGCTCAATCGGAGCGTAATCAAATCCTTCAGACGTATAGTCAATACTAACGGCAAGCGCGCCCGGATCAATACCATTGCTCAACTGCCCGTCCTCCTTGTCGGAGACATTCGCTTCATAGTCAACACCGGTTGCAGGGAAAAAGAAAGTACTATTACCAGCGTATTTCAAAGAAATCCGGGGTGGCTCATTACCTGCGACCACTCTTACACTTGCAGTCGATTTTTCTCCGTGCGAATCTGTCACTGTTAGTGTTGCTGTATAGACACCTGGCTCGGCTAACGTAAGCGATGGATTTTGGCCGGCTTTGCTAACTACTTTGTTGTTTCCTTCAATCTTCCAGTCATATTTCAATTCATCGTTATCATAGTCGATGGTGCCTTTGGAAAGGAGTTGCGTAGTAAATGGCACAGCACCCCCTCGCTTTGTTGCGGATGCCTGGACTACTGGCTTTCGATTGCCTGCATTGTATTCAATCCGAACAAGGCGCGATTCGGCTGCCGATCTAACGGTGTTGCTACCGTACTCAAGAAGGTACAGATCACCTGAAGGGCCGAATTTAATATCGAGTGGCTGGACCGGATGATAATGGGGGGCAAATCGTTCCATCGCCTTGTAGTCTCCATTTTCGTCAAGGGTTACTGCCATGATCCAGAACCGCGAATAGTCGGCCATCAGCCACTTACCTTCATAGTAGCTGGGAAATAGGCGCTCAGGATTTTTGAAATCATCTTTATGAAAAATAGGCCCTCCGATCGCGCAACGGGAACTCGATCCAACAAGCGGAAATTTCTCCGATGCAGCATACGGATAATAAATCAGGGCTGGTTGCGCGGGCGGCAACTCCCGCAACCCCGTATTGTTAGGGGAACTGTTGATCGGTTTTGCCGCGTCTAACTTCTCACCGATTTTGTTGTTTATGAAATCAAACTTTGGAATGGCTTGGTTGTCAGCAATGAAATAAGGCCAGCCGAAAAAACCCGGGCCTTTTGCCTGATTCTGTTCATCATAGCCCCGTGGACCTGTTTCGGTGTCCGCATCCTGGTCGGGCCCGATTTCTCCCCAATAGATCCAACCCGTCTTGCTATCAACGGACACGCGCCACACATTCCGGTGGCCCATTGTATAAATTTCAGGACGTGTCTTAGGAGTTCCTTCAGCAAATAAATTCCCTTTCGGAATTGAATACGTGCCATCGGCCTCCGGATGAATGCGCAAAATCTTTCCTCTGAGATCGTTTGTGTTCGAGGCACCACGCTGATCATCAAGGTAACTGAAGCCGGGGCGTTCGTCTGTCTGTGCCGTAAGACGGTTGCCGGTGTTGTTTCCTACAGTGAGATAGAGATTGCCATCTTTGTCCCACGCCATTCCGCCTCCTGTATGACTGGTATGCTCGCGATCGACAGGAATGGTCAGCAAGATCTTTTCCGAACCTGCAACAATTTTGTTTCCGTCTAATTGGAATCGCACAAGCTTAAAGACGCTCTCCTTCGCTGGTGCATACTGCAAGTAGATCCAGTGATTGGTTCTAAAATTCGGGTCCAGTGTTAACCCGATCAAACCTTGCTCGTTCCCGGTGAATACATCCAGCGTTGTTATCAGGTCAATCGCTTTCGTAGTGAGGTCGAAACGCTTTAATGCACCCTTACGCTCAATTATATATACTGATTTTTCATCCGCCACTTCAAACATCATTGGCTCATCAAGCGCGCCTTCTGGCGTAAGGATTACCGGGGTGAATCGATTGTCTTCAGGCTTTGTACCTGGGTTGGCACCCGATGACTCTTTATTTTCAGAGCATGATGCAACGATGCTCCAGAGGAGAAGAAGAAAGATACTGCGTTTGATCAAAAAAAATGAGCACTGCATGTCGCGCGAAAAATTTTCTTTTGGTGGCGGGCAAGTTAAGGAATTTATTCAAATCGATCTGAGCAAACCTAACCGGCAATTCCCACCTCATCACGGATGGATTTGATTCCATACTCCTGCCTCCGCAAGCACGCGCATGCAGTGCCAATACCATCAATTCCAGCGAAGCTCCTTCGTCCTGGCTTTGTCTTTAATCGCTTTGATCATTGACGCATCCAGCATTGACTCCTGCGCACTCGCTGCGTTCTTCTCCGCTAGAAATAATCTACGCTTCTCACTCAGTACCTGGATCTCTTTCTGGATACGTTGACGCTCAGACGCTTTTTGTTTTACATATGTTTTCCGCTGCTCCACCGACATGCTTCTCATTTCTTTCGGCAGGTATTCGGCTTCCGTTTCGCCAACCACCTTTTCATCTGCTTTGGCTGCATCAACAAGGTCCCAGCTCGAGTTGGTATATGCATGGGTGCTCTTTGACACGGCACGCTCAACCTTGTTTGATTTACCGTAGCTTTCTGCATTGGAATCTTGTGCCGCCTGCTGCTCTTTTTTTGCGGCACCAGACTTTCCATAATAAACGTATGTGTCGTTCAACTGGCTGTTGAGCGCATCGATACGATCGTCATAGGGAGATGGAATGAACACGGTCTTTCGGTCTTGCTCAATGCTCATAAACGTGCCGCCTGTTAAATCTGCCCCACGCTTCCAAGAGGTTTCCACACCTTCACTAAATGGCCCGCAGAAAATCGAGTTCACAACAACGTCTTTTTCCTTGGCGAGCTCACATGCCAACTGGTAAGGAACAGGGCCTTGGGTGAACGGCTCGTTTCCAGCGATAAAAATCATCTTCAGGTCGGCCCTCGATTCTGACCACGCCAATTGCTTCAGCGATGTACGAATGACATAACCGCAGTATTCACTGCCTCCATTAGTTGTTAGCGAGAAAAGTTTCTCGGAGATGAGATCGAGGTCACTTGTAAGTCCGCTCACCTGCCTGACGTAGCCTTCACTCGAAGGAAGTCCATCGTTTCCATATTCATAGAGTGCGATTTTGATGGAAGGGCGTTTGCCGTCTTTACACCTGGCGCCAGCAAGCTCGTTTACAATTTTCCAAAGCTGTGATTTCGCCTGATCGATCAGACCGTCCATGCTGTTGCTGGTGTCGAGTAAAAGGGCGAGCATGATGCTTTGTTCTTCCTCAGGCTTTTCTGTATTCGCTCCGGCCGGAGCCGAAAGAAATGACAGCAGGAACACCGCTGCGCAAAACTTTATCAAGGTGAATTTTGTGGTTTTCATGACGTTTGTTTTTTGGTAAAGTTCACGGGAAGAATTTGCAAAAGATTGCCACACTTAGTGAGATGCCTTCCGGGCTGAGTGAACGCGTCCTCGGACGGGGCAGGGATGGATTTTAACCCATTTGGGCTGAAAAGCCGTTAAAATAAATTGGGTAAATTGCCCTCACATGTATAAAAAAGCGGTTTTTGTATTGATTGCTCTGGTTTCTATTCTAAGTTCCGCAGTAGCGCAGGAAGAGAAGAAGGGTGCACGCTATATCGACTACAAATCAAAAGTGTCGAGCACGAACCCGGGAGATTTGCTTCGCGAAGCCCAGGAACTAAAGGCTTCGAATCCAGCCGCTGCCCTGGACAAGGTGCAGGAAGCGCTTGGCGTGAGCCTTGCGGGCAAGGATGTATTTCATGAAGGAAAGAGCTATTTGGTGCTTGGCGAGATCAACGAAAGCATTGAAGAATGGAAGCTTGCGATGGAAAACTATTCACTGGCCTACGATAAGCTGAAGCGAGCCCATAAAAAAACAGCCGAATTCAAGCAGGCTCTCTCGGGACTGGCCAATACGCACCGCAAGCTTGGAAATTACTCGCATTCGCTCGCAAGTTATGACGAGCTCCTTCAAATGAACCTTACCCAGGCAGAAAAATCTGAAGCGCTACTTGGGAAATCTGAAGTTTATTTTCTGCTTCGCGATTACGAAAGAGCGGAAGAGTCGGTCAATAAAGCGCCCTCGTCTGCAGCACCGTCCACCAGTAGTCGCAAGCCAAGCGTGGAAGACACCCTTAACGTTCGAAAACAAGCGCAGCGGGCGAGGCTTTATGCAAAAAATGATGACGTTGAGCGCGCGAAAACAACGATTGAGTCTACACAGAACACCATTCTCGCAGCACCGAGTGAAGTTCCGCAGTCAGAAGTCGAAGATCTAAAAGTGGCAAAGGAGGAAGTGGCCGATGCCCTGCACGACCAAAAGCTTTATGACGATGAAATTGCACTGCGCAACAAATCCATTGAATTCAACCTCGAATCCAACAACCTTCCCGAGGTGACAAAAGACAAAGTGGGACTATCTAAAGCCTTCGCTGCGAAAGGTGAGACTTCGGAAGCCATTCGGGAACTTGAAGAAGCCGCGCTGATGGCTGATACAATTAATAATCCGAAAGATCAGGCGAAGGCTTTTCTTTCCCTGGCAGACCTTTACGAAAAGAATGGCAGGACAGACAAGGCGCTGGATGCATTTCGAAAGTACAGTCAATCGGTAAAAAAGACAGAAGACCAGATGCAAACAAAACTGGCCGAACGTGCCGACCTCCTTCGAAAGCAAAGGGAGATAGAAGAAGTGAGTAAAGATGTGGTGCTGGGACAAAGTGCCGAAACGCTGGCCGAAGCAACGGTGGTCCGCCAGCAGGTTGTGATCTATGGCTTGCTGCTGATAATTGTGATCATTGCCGTTACCTCCTATTTCATTTACAAGAATGCCCAGGCCAGCAAGATTGCCAACCAGTTGCTCGCGTTGAAATCGCTGCGGAGTCAAATGAATCCGCACTTCATTTTCAATGCATTGAATTCGGTCAACCAGTTTGTAGCCAAAAATGACGAGCGAACCACGAACAAGTTTCTCTCTGAGTTCTCGAGGCTGATGCGCCTGGTGATGGAAAATTCGCAGGAAGACTTTATTCCCCTCCATAAGGAGCAGGAGATTATCTCACTTTATCTGAAGCTGGAGCATTACCGCTTTGGCGACAAATTCGACTACACGATCACCATCGATGAGAACGTGAATGCCGAAACTGTCGAAATTCCTCCGATGCTCATTCAACCCTATATTGAAAATGCCGTGTGGCATGGGCTGCGTTATAAAGAGAGCAAAGGACACTTACACCTCACCATGCGCAAACAGTCCGATGGTCTCCAGGTTGAAATTACCGATGACGGCATTGGCCGTAAAAAATCGGCCCAGTTTAAAACCGAGAATCAAAAGAAACAAACCTCGACCGGTCTAAAGAACATTGAACAACGACTTTCAATTATCAATAAAGTGTACAAAGCCGGATATACTGTTAACATTGAAGACCTTAACCGCGAAGAACAAACCGGCACCCGCGTACTGATCAACGTACCAGAACACAAAAATGGAAAAGCATGAAGGCAGTTATTATCGATGATGAACGCGACAGCAGGGAGATTCTCGCCAATTATGTAAACAAATACTGTCCCGAAATAACCGTATGTGGTTTTGGCGAGTCGGTTGAAACGGGAATGCGCGCAATTAAAGAGCACGAACCCGACATTGTTTTCCTGGACATCGAGATGCCCTACGGAAATGGCTTCGATCTACTCGAGCGCGCGCGCGACTACTCGTTCGAAACAATTTTTGTGACCGCCTTCGACCACTATGCCATGCAGGCGTTAAATCAAAGCGCAGCGTATTATCTGCTCAAGCCCATAGACATTGATGAACTGATCAAGGCGGTTGAAAAGATCAAGCATGAGAAGAAAGACGAAAACCATACGCTGCATTCAAAGGTCCTGCTAAACAACCTCAAAGCAGCCTCTGCTTCTTCGCAAAAAATCATGTTGCCTACTCTTGAAGGATTCGAGGTTGTGGATATTCAATCCATCATCTATTGTGAGGCCGAAGACAACTTTACTAAGTTCTACTTTGAGAACAGCAAACCTCTGCTGATTT
>DASWTP010000029.1:0-8449 GCA_036402075.1 Chryseosolibacter sp.
GACAATAGCAGTGCCACCAATCAGCACGATACATGCGGTGAACTGGACCACCACCAAACCTTTTCTAAGCCACACGTGCGATGCCATCGAGGAACCGCGTCCTTTGAGAACGGAAGCCGGACGAAACGATGATAAAACAAACGCTGGATACAAACCAGCAAGCAAAGTGCCTGTCAGCAGCGTTCCTCCCAATGCTAGAAGAAAGCGCGGGTCAAGCCATTGCTTTACATCCAGCTGAGTTTCGGCAACTTCGTTCACAGTGGGGAGCAAGGCAGCAGTGAGTGCTAACGCGATGATGAACGCTGTTACATTCGTAAGCGCAGATTCATATAAAAATTGAATCACGAGCTGTCCTCTATTGGCTCCGACTACTTTCCTCACACCAACTTCGCGTGAACGGTTCAGGCCGCGGGCCGTTGCCAGATTGATATAGTTAACCAGCGCAATAATAAGCGTGATAAGACCGATTACGAGGAAAAAATAAAGCGTCTTGTAGCTTCCTGAAATAATGCTTCCTGCACCAAAGATCTCGGGATTCAGGTGCACGTCATAAAGGGGTTGCACATGGAGTGCAGCATTACCACCTTGTTGTTTAAAGATCTGTCCACGATGCTTCAATAAAACTGCGGTCATCTTCTCTTCCACCGTCTTCACATTGGCGTCCGGGTGCAACTCGATGTAGGTCGTGAAATTATTCCAGCTCCACCCTCCTTCCGGTTCTGTTGAATAGTCAGGGCCATTCAAAAGATCCTGAATGGGCAACAGCATGGTAAACTGTAAGTGAGAATTTTTCGGAACGTCTTCAAAAACAGCAGATACAGTAAACGTTTTTTCAATGTTGCCATTAACCTGAAGGTTCTGCCCTACCGGGTCAGATTCACCGAAGTATTTTTTTGCTGCCGATGTTGAGATCATTATTTCACCCGGCCGAAGTATCGCTTTATCACTGCCTGCGCTCAAATTAAACGAAAACATGTTAAGGAAATCGGCATCGGCATATAGCATCATGTTTTCTTCAAACACCTGATCCGGTCGCGAAGGATTAGAAACCAAGGCGTCTTCGGAATGAAGCCGCGTAATGCCTGCTATCTCCGGCACGCCTTCTTTCAACGCAGGGGCTAGTGCTTGCGCTGTGTAGGCATGTCCGGCACCTAATTCATCCGTTCCCATTGCCCACGCCTGTAACACTCTATAGAGGCGATCTCCTTTCGTATGAAACCGGTCAAAGCTGGATTCAAACGCTACGTACTGAAAGATAATGAGGCAGCATGTGACACCTATCGATAAGCCAATAATGTTGATCGTGGAAAAGCTTTTGCTGTTGAACAGATTCCGCCAGGCAATCTTGATATAGTTACTAAACATGATGAATAGGCTGATTTAAGTTAACCATCGCTTGACAAGAGACGTGCCATTCAAAAACGTTCGAATCCATCACAGAATCCGACTTTCTTTGTTTAATCATTGTGCGGTGGTGGGCAAACCCATCCGGAAACGAACGCGGCCGGGCTGCTGTAGAAGCTTCTGAGGCCTTTTCCAAGTTAGATGATCCTTACCACTGTCGAGCTGTGTTTTGGATGGCAAGTAAGCGGTTCGTTGTTTTATGTAGCGTTAAAGTATGCTACTTCTTGGCCCTGGGGTTACTCTTTTTAATTTTTGGCTCAGGTAATTCAGCAACGGTGATTTTCACTAATTTCCTCAACCATTCTCTATCGTCCAATTTTTCTTCAATGAGAAAACTTGGTTTTGCTCCTGGATAGGGCGATGCTTCAACAACGTCTTTTATATAGTCTCTTCCGGATTGCGTTGGCTTAATAAATAATTTGTTGTCGCAAATGAGACCAAACAATTTGTTGTCAAAGTACAGTCCGAACTCACCAAACATTTTTTTGCTTGTTGCATTTGACAATCCTATTTGGTCAATGATAAAATCGACAAATTTCTGATCGGATGCCATCTACCGTAAAATAATTATAAGAATTTTTATTGGGAGTAAAGAAATCAAAATAGTCACGAATGTCATTAGTCCTATGTAAAGTATTTCTACCGTTTTTTTGTTACTCGCCAAGTCGGGCCAACCTTTTATGATCAAGTATATGTAGCACACAAGCGAAATGAACCCGAAGAGTGAAAGCCCAAGAGTCAAAATGGCAAAAATCTCTTCTGGCATCACAAGTCTCATGTAGTTCGCTCCCAACAGAAGAAAAATAAGGAGAGCTGTCAACCATACATTTTTGGATGTCCCTGACGTTGAATTTAGTCTTAACCTGTTTATCAATCGTGTCATTACCTTCTCTTGTCTTGTTCGACCACCTTATTGCCAACGTCTGGCTATAAGGCGTGGCGGCCCACCGAAATATAAAATTAATCATCCAACGTGCCGACAATGGCTTATACCTTTTGTTGTATGCCGTTTATTTCTTGCACTCTCTAATTGCGATCTCAGTCACAACAGAGTCTTTGTTAAAAGTCACCACAAGTTTTTTTGTATAAACAGGGTCAATGTCAGTCCCGTAGTCTGCGGTGCCCGACTACTCCCAATCTGTCCACTGTCACCGTACGTTTGTTGAAAACTACACCACAAATTATACAAGCCGCGTCCTGACTTATGCACCTTGTTAGCTGTTGTTTTTTGTCGACTCTATGTCAATCTTGGTCAGCATATCTAAAAAATCGTCATATTCATCTTTAACCTCATAGGCGATTTCATGGTCCCACAACACGATCGGATAATTAAAGTCGCCTGTGTGTCTGTTGGTATCAAAACAAAGAAGTCCCCAGTCGCTCCAATCTGCAAATGGTAAATATCCTTTGTCAATTAGAAATTCTCGTGGATAACCATCGAATATCCTGTCAGTTTGTTTGCTTCTCCATAAATTCACGGGATGACTACAAAATGAAACTTCCGAAATTTGTAGCTCGTAAAAATGTTTGTGTTTTAGAAATACTTTATAGCTGTCTGGAAGTTTATATCCGATATGCTCTTCGAAGTCTTTTATATCTTCGTCCGTTACCTTACTTTTAATAGGATTCCAAGTCCTCCATTCTTCGCCTTCCTCTTGGTTGGGATCAGCCATCTCAGCCTCAATCTGAGTCGGCAATTTATTCAACTGAAGATCGGCCCACTTTCTTAGGTGTCTGTCTATGATTTCCTTTATTGTCTCTTGACTCATCTCTTTCTACAAAATTGCAGATTATCGTTCGCAGATAAACCATGCCGGCAGACCAAATTAATAACTATCATCAGACTTCCGGCATGATTCTGCATTGTTGGCGCAGTGAAATTCACTCAACTCTTAGTTCTTGCAGTATTATTTGATCATAGTCATAACCCTTGTCACTGGAAAAATGTCCCTTAGTGTTCTCCCAAATGACTGTTTGACGAATTTGTACGGTATTTTCCTATTGTCCATAATTCGAACGTGTCAGTAAGATTCGCTATACCTTAAAAGTACAGATATCCACCTAATCCCGGCTAGTTTTGAGTGCATTATTCCTCCTTCCCTTTTCCGCATTCCCCCCTGTCCTAACTGGTCCCCCGGCTCCCCGGCTGGCCTCCTGGCGTCCTTCCGAAAGGCCATTCACTTGCTTTTGCAAGGTCAAGGTATTACAATTGTATAACTTACACTTATTCTTGTTTTAAGAAGACTTAAACATCTCACGTGTGCCCGACATCAAAGACTTCACTATGAGCAAAAGCATAATCTTAACTATTCTCGCGACCTGCGCTCTGTCGATCGCAACGGTCTCTCTCGCACAAGAGAAACTGTATCCGCAGATGTTTGGCCTCGGAGACGCCTCATTGCTGGAAGGCCCTTTCAAACACGCGCGAGATCTAAACATCAAGGTTCTGCTCGAATATGATGCTGATCGTTTATTAGCGCCATTCCGTAAAGAGGCTGGTCTTCCCGAGAAGGCCAAAGGGTATGGCAATTGGGAAGGCTTGGATGGTCATGTCGGTGGCCATTATTTATCCGCGCTTGCCATGAGCTATGCATCCACCGGCAATGCCGATTGTAAAAAGAAAATGGATTATGTAGTATCCGAAATTGCAGCGTGTCAGGAGGCGAATTCGAGGAACCATGCAGACTGGGGCAACGGCTATGCTGGTGGTGTCCCAAAAAGCAGTGCGATTTGGTCTGCATTTAAAACAGGCGACTTCAGTGAATACCGTGCTGCTTGGGTACCCTGGTATAATGTTCATAAAATGTATGCAGGTCTCAGGGACGCATGGCTGTATGGCGGCAATGAAGAAGCGAAAGCAATATTTTTAAAGTTCTGCGATTGGGGAATCACTATTACCAGCGGATTGAATGACGACCAGATGCAATCCATGCTGGAGGTAGAGCACGGTGGTATAAACGAAGTCTTTGCTGATGCTTATCAGCTCACCAAAGACCCAAAATATCTGAAAGCTGCACAAAGGTTTTCGCATAAAATGTTGCTCAACGCCATGAGCGATTCAACTGACAACCTCGATAACAAGCATGCCAATACGCAGGTACCGAAGGCCGTAGGGTTTCAGCGCATAGCGGAAGTTTCTAACGATGAAACTTACGCCAGGGCAGGAAGCTTTTTTTGGGAAACGGTTACAACCCATCGTACCCTCGCGTTTGGCGGAAACAGTAGAAGAGAATTTTTTCCGTCACCGGCAGCATGTAGTGATTTTGTCAATGATGTAGAAGGTCCTGAAACATGTAATACCTATAACATGCTCAAATTAACTGAGCATCTTTTCAGAGCGGAGCCCAGCGCCAGTTATGTCGATTTTTATGAGCGCGCATTGTTCAATCATATTCTTTCTTCCCAGCATCCCGAGCATGGCGGTTACGTGTATTTCACACCAGCGCGGCCACAACATTACAGGGTTTATTCCTCACCAAACCAGGCGATGTGGTGTTGCGTAGGAAGTGGAATGGAAAACCACAGCAAGTACAATGAATTCATTTATACGCATAATCACGATTCGCTTTTCTTAAACCTGTTCGTTGCTTCGCGATTGAATTGGCGTGAGAAAAAAGTCAAGATCACCCAGGAGACCAATTTTCCTGAGGAAGAAAAAACCATACTGAGAGTTGATGAAGGAAATTCACGTTTTACGTTAATGGTCAGATATCCAGCATGGGTCGAAGATGGCGCACTCCAGGTGACTGTAAACGGTAAGGACGTTCAACATTCAGCGCATCCTTCATCCTACATCGCCATCCATCGTCAATGGAAGAAAGGTGATGTAGTGAAGGTGATGCTGCCGATGGAAAATAGAATTGAGCAACTGCCAAATGTACCCACCTACATAGCCATTCTTCATGGACCAATTTTGCTCGGTGCAAGATCCGGCAGCGAGAAACCCAAGGACCTCGTAGCGGATGATAGCCGCTGGGGGCACATTGCCAATGGCGAGCGACTTCCATTAGATAAAGCACCTATCCTTGTGGAAGATGATAAAGCGAAGATCACGCAGTTAGTGCCTGTAGAGGGTAAGCCGCTCACGTTCAAATTTTCCACACTAAAGATCCTGAATTCTTCTGAACTTATGCTCGAGCCATTTTACAAAATCTATGATGCGCGCTACATGATCTACTGGATGGCGTTAAGTCAAAAGCAATACCAATCCTATCTGGATTCCATCGCTGCAGTTGAAAAGGAAAGAATGCTATTGCAGAAACGCACAATTGACTTTGTGGCACCCGGTGAGCAACAGCCGGAAGCTGATCATGCGATGCACAAGGAAAACTCGAATACCGGAAATCATCTCAATGAATTCTGGAGAGATGCGAAAGATGGAGGTCATTTCAGTTACAGCCTTGCCACCGGAGGCCAAATCGGGTTAAGCCTGATGGTAAGATATTGGGGCGCTGAATGGGGAAGCCGAAAGTTTGACATTTACATTGATGATCAAAAACTTGTTACCGAAGACAATACCGGCAGATGGAATCAATCCAAATTTATCGACATCGAATACCGGATACCAGATGCTTTGATCGCAAACAAGAAAAGCGTGCGTGTAAAATTCCAGGCGCATTCTCACAATACAGCCGGAGCCGTCTACTATGTTCGGTTGCTTCGCAAGGAATGAAGAAACATTGGGCATTTCGAAGATCCCGATCGCAGCGCTAGCGGAGTATCGGGAGGGAATTAGGCATTGTCGAAGATCCCGATGAACAAAGTGATATCGGGAGGCATTAGGAAATGCATCGATGATGGGTTGAGATCGGTTTCAATTGACAACTCATTCGGGGACCACTCGTAACCATTTGCCCTATCTCACTAATTCCCAATTCCTAATTCCCAATTCCTAATTCCACCCCGCTCTCGGAGTCGCCTGTTGTAACAGCCGCAATAATAACTTAAGAGTAAACAGCAGTTTCGAATTCAGCCGGCCATTCGTTGCAAGATTGTAGAGCAGCCGCGTGTTTCTTTGGGGAAATTTCGCTGGAATGAGTTTTAACGGGTTGAAGTTAAAAATTATTCTATGAAAAGATTCCTCATTTTATTTTTCGCAGCTTTTGCGTTGACCCAATGCTCGACTGAGCCGGAGGTAGTTCCGGTATCTCCCGAAGAAGACATGAAAACATCGGCCACCCTATATGCCGACCAATTTCTTACCATTAATGTTACTACCAGAATTTCTGACTTTGGAGAACCGCCCCTTCCCGTATACTTTTTCCTTTCCGGTACCCCTGGTGAAGTCAAGGTGAACTGGGGCGATGGATCGACTTCCCGCGAAGTAATCGGGCCCGACAGAACGCGTATTGAACATGACTACGATGAAGAGAAAAGTTACACCATTCAAATCTCTGGCGACATTAAAGCCATTACGTCTTTTGGGACGACTTCGTATAGCTATTATGATGTCAATAGCGTTCACTTCGGAGGTCTTGTAAACCTGCAAAGCATCGAAATGAATTTTCTGCAGTCACCCGATGTCATCAATCTCTCCAGAAACAGAGAACTCAGGTATATCAGTCTGATGGGGATGTATGGAACAAAAGATCTCCTGCTGCCAAGCACGAACAAAATCAACTACCTCCGCATTACAGGCGCAACGGGGTTACCAACGGCCGTTATCGACAGGGTAATTGCCCGGGTTTATGATTCAGTTCTAAAATCACCAAGGACAGGTTTAATCAATGTGAGTGCCGATGGTTTTTGGGAAGATGAGCCTTCAGTGGTTTTTCTTGGACCTCCGTCAAGTTGGTCAATCAACAAGCTCAGGACTTTACAAAACAAGTATCAATGGACCGTGACGCCTAAGATTCAATAGTAAAAATTAACTCCAGGTGAGGCTCTGAATAAACATGAGCGTCACCTGGAATTTCCTGTGGTCGTGTTGCGCAGGTTCGTTCTCCACCCTCACCCGTCAACATGGATGAGAAATTACCAGACATTTGCTGTCTTTGGCGTTTACAATCAGTTCTTGATGCGACACTGAGTTCTTCGCAGAACTGCCGTTGGCTGGACGTGTCCCCAACGATCGGAAATAACCGTCAAGCAGCGTCTCCCGTTTTGACGGTACAGTTTCAAATAGCATCTCCATCGGAACGACTTCCGATCCTGTAGAACAATCCTATTCTGACTTCCCGCTGATAGATCTCAATTTTTCCGGCATTTGGCTTTTTGGTGTGATAAAAAATATAAAATCCTGTTGCTACCGGATCTTTATGATAGATATACTCAACACCCAATGAAAAAGCAGAGTTGAGCTTATAATATGCAGCGCCCTTCCACAAAAAAGAATATCGTGATGCTGCGTTGTTCATTTCAGCATCAAAGAGAGGGATCCGCTGGTTGTTAGTCGAAATTACTGCTACTGTATACGTTGATAAGGGGATTGCGCTTACATATCCTGTAATGCCGACTCCAGCGCCCAACAAAAGATCTTTATTCAAAAAAGAGATTTTCCTGCCCAATAAAAATTCCGCAGAGCCAAAAAAAACGGAATACTCAGGGAAAGGAGATACATCTCCGTTCTCTCCCAACGTATCAATCATAACGACATTTAACCTGTAGCCTACAATTCCTCCGACAACACCGTAACGAAATATCCAATTGTGATTCAAATTCAGATTTTGATTGATGGACAAGCTTCCTGACGGTGCTAACGCGCGCTTAAATCCCTCAGAAGTTGAATAATGTTGTCTATTGCCTACATTCAAGGACAGACCGACCTGAACTTGTCCTATCGCATCAGTATAGAGCAATGATGATCCCATTGTTATAATAAACCACGTGACGTTAAACCGGTGGTTTTTAAACAAATCGTTTATCCCGTTAGCCATCATTGTATGGTTCCTGTTCCTGAACGATGTTGGTACCCTAATATTTCACAAGGTTTACTTTCCTATGATAGGTTCTTCTTGCCTTCGTTTCTGGCACGCTTGCGCTGGCGTGTTGGTGAAGAACATGAACACGGGCGTATCGGGCGGGGCATCTGAAAGCCGGCACTAAA
>DASWTP010000030.1:0-27542 GCA_036402075.1 Chryseosolibacter sp.
TTGAGCGCATCGTTGATACCTTTTGCGCGCTGTGATGATTTGGAGTATCCAATCACCACAATCTGATTTAGCAGATGGCCTTTGGGCTCCTCCGTGGGTAGTGCATCTTCTACCTTTCCATCTTTTGTAACCGTGAATGAAATATGCACAACCCCCATACGGTTTTCCTGTCTCGCACTGGCCGGGTAGGTGATCTTCTGACGAATGGCTGTATACATCGCCTCTTCGCCCTGTTCATATACTGCAATTGTATCCACCTGCCCGGAGCGATGGGAGAAACCGCTCACGACAAGAATTGCAGCCATGATCGCGCCAAAGAGCGCAGTCTTCCAGAGAACGCTCCGTTTCGAGTTTTGCTTGTTGTGCATCATCATATTAAATCGTTTGGTTAAACTTGTTCTGTTGCTCAGGGAACTTCCCAGTTGTAGGGAAATGCCGGTTTGGGTTTTGAAAAGCAGCTGCTGATACTCCAGCGTACCAATGCCGCTCTTCAATACATGTTCGTCTGCGAGGTATTCGTGAATGGCTTTAATTTCCCTTCGAAACAACCACATGACCGGGTTAAACCAGAAAAGAATGCAGAGGAGTTCGAGAAGCAGAACATCAACGGAGTGCAGCTGGCTCCGGTGAGCGTGCTCGTGTAGGATAATCGCCTCTTCCTCCACCTCAGTAGCCGTTGATTTCCCAAGAAATAAAATGTTGAAAAACGAAAATGGTGACATCTGCCGATCGAGTCGAACCACCTTGAATCCCCACTGGTCAGTACGGGATGAACGGAAATACATCGATAACAAGGAGAGCGCCCCAAAGAGGCAGCGAAGCCCAAACACAAATGCTCCGGCTAAATAGATCCTCAGAAAAATACTGGTATCGCTTTCGGCAATGGCAGTGGAAACATTGTCCTGCAGATCAACCGTAGAGATCACTACAGTATTAAAAAAGCGCGAAAAATGTTCTGGTGTGCCCAAAGTGTTTACTTCGACAAAGAAGAACGTTGCAGCAAAGACTACGCACGTTAAACCCAGGTACCGACTCAGTTGATGATTACGTTCATAGCGCTGTACCAGCTTATAGATAGCAAATAGAATCGCCAATACGAGGCTGGAGCTCAGTAAATAGTTTTCCATTATTTCTTGTTTTTGGCTTTGATCTGCTTTTCAAAATGCTCAATGAGCTCTCGCATATCTTTAGTCGAAAGATTCTCCTTGCTGCTGAATTCGGAAACCATGTTTTTGAAGGAATTCGAGAAATAGTTCTTCACCAGCGATTTCAGTGAATGAGTTGTGTAGGCTTCGCGTTTCACAAGCGGATAATATTCGTGCGAATTCGCGACCGGACTCCGTCCCACAAAACCTTTTTTCTCCAAGATTTTAAATATGGTTGCCACGGTCGTGTACGCAGGCTTAGGATCGTCATACTGATTTACGATATCCCTGATCAATCCTTTTTCCATAGACCATAATATCTTCATGGCTTTTTCGTCCGCTTTTGTCAGTTCCAAATCCATCGGTGTCTTGTTATGTGATAAGCAAAACTACTAAGTTTATAGTAGATCTACTAATAAATTAGTAAATATTTTTAGCAGGATCGCATTGGCTTTCGTAGATCTTTCGGTTTAACTGAACCAGGTCGGTCCAGCGTTCGGGCCCGAATTCAAGAATATATTTTAAGCCAAGCTCACGCCTTTCGGGAAGAAGGTCCCGCCTCGCTTTGTTAATCGATCGTTTGAGTTCATCCAACGTCAGGTCTGTACAATACGCAGGACTACCTGGCTGTTGGCGCCACGAATCCTGCAGCGATCCGGAATCATAGGAATCGAATCCGCTGTCGTTAATCAAAGTAGCAACAAGCTCTTTCGCTTGAGCATCATCTCCCGCCAGCGGCAGCGCTAGTCTTGCAGGATTTCCCTTCGGCAACCCTGAATGCACAAGCGAGCGGTAAAAGATAGTATTATAGGCTTTTATTACCCGCCTGGCAATCTGCGTAGAAACCCAAACGCTCTCTTGCATGCCGTCTACCACCTCAGGAATCACGCCACTCACAATCGGATAATAATTGCAAGTGTCAACGATGGTCACGTCACTTGAGACCCGACTAAATAAATCCTTTAAGGTGCTCACCGCAAAGAAAGGTATGCTAATAATAATGACATGCACGTCCCTAACAACATCCGCCAGCAGGACGGGTTTAGCGCCTGTTTCGGTGGCGAGCGACCGCAGCTTCTCGATGCCTGTTGCGTTCGCAACTTTGACCTGGTGGCCAGCGCTCGTGTATTGCCTGGTGAGTGTACTTCCGATTTCACCGGCTCCGATAATTCCTATCCTCATTTATCAATAACTAACTCGTGCGAAATGTCAATAGAAGAATTGTTCGAGGACAATTTTGCCGTCTTTAACTTCATAGAGCATGATCTCATTGATCTGAATGCGGCCGTGCCCTTGAACTGTCATGTCTTTTGATCTGCCGACCGTAAAGTGATTGCCGATCACAAGTGGTTCTGTGGTATGTCCACTATGAAAAACTTCGATACGCTTTACAAAGTCCTCCCCTTTCTTGCGAACCTGCGATTTACCCTCTGCATTTCCGAAGTAAGGTGAGTTGGGAGGATCGATGCTTTTCACATTGTCCGCAAAAAATTCATCCTGGATTTCAAACCATTTCTCCTGTTGTGCGAGCTCATGGAATCGTTTTGCAATCTCCTGCGTGCTTAATACTTTTTTCATGACTTTAGATTTTTGTTTGTCGATTTGTTATTTAAAAGTGTTTCCAGCTTTTTGAGTTTAGATGACCAGAACGTGTCAAAGTGTGAGATCCATTCCTGCAGCTCATCAAAGCCGTCTTTTTTCAGTGTACAGTATCTTTCCCGCCCAATGTCGTGTATGGAAATGAAGCCCGCGCTGTTTAGAATCTTAATATGTTTGGATACTGCAGGGCGGCTCATGTCAAAATTGTCAGCGAGGTTATTGATCGTTAAACTGTTCCGGGAAAGTAACATCAGCATCTTCCTCCTGCTCGGATCGCCAATGACCTGGAAAGCGTCAAGCCTTGGTTGTGTCATGCTGTGTTTGGTTTAGGTGGTTAATGATCTTTTGCACGTTCTTGACCCAGCCATCGGTCATACCCGGGAAGAAGTTTGCATGCTCCCCTTTGCCAAAGCCGCTGTGCTCCAGGAATAACGTTGTTCCTTTAGCAGTGCCAACGAGTTTCCATTCTACTATGGTATCGAGTGAAACATCGCCATTTCCCGAGCCGCCTTTCCAGGAGTAGGACAACTTTTCAAAAGGAACGATCTCCAACACCTTGCAGTGACAGACACCGTCAAAGTTGAGGGAAGCGATTGGATTGGTCCTGAAATGAAAATTGTGTCCAACCACCGGTTTAAAATCGTTCTTCATCAGCCACTGCTCCAACAACTCCGATTTCGTGAGGTATTCCCAGACCGTTTCCTTCGGGTGCGGGAAGAAAAATTTGTGTTTGATCACTTTGCTCATATATGTAACTTAAAGGTTACGTAAATAAACACGTAACTTTTGGGTTACGCAAGTATTTTTCAAAAAAAAGTAAGATATATTGCCTGCAAGTGCCCGCGTTTACCACTTTCTTTGATGTAATGCTGACGGCTATCGTTGCGTAGATTGGGACCCAAAATATTCGCGCGCAGTTCGCGGAGTATTGCGCAGTTTTATTAAATCAGGCATCGATGATACTTATTGCCCTTAAACGCAAACTTTTGATTGCCACCGGTTGCGTCTGCATCTCACTTCTGTCCTTCAGCCAGGCAGGTTTGATGTCGGTCCCAAGACATGCTTTAAAATTCAGTCCACTTCATGCGTTCAACCCGGAAGTTCGAAGCATTCAATTGGCTTACGAATATCGTTTTTTACCAACGATGAGCATGCAACTTGAAGGCGGCTATGTCCTGGGTAACGTATGGTGGAGCTATCCATCCGCAGATGCGAAAGGTTACAAGCTGAAACAAGATATTCGGTGGTACTTCCGTAACCGGGAGATTGCAAAAGAAGATGGAAGGAAAATTTTTAAAGGCACCTACGTGGCCCTGGAGCTTCATCAAAATCGAATGACGTTCACCAGAGACAGCGAACAATTGTACGAGCAAAATGGAATTGGGCTAAAAGGCGGCTTTATACGATATGCGCCATGGGGTTTTGTATTTGATCTAAATGCCGGGCTCTCGATGGCCACGACAAATATTGCTCCGTTGGGTATTCCGCTAAACAACGTACAGCCTGGTCGAAGGGGATATCAAGCGCTGCTTCCTATTATCGGGCTGCGGATGGGTTACGCGATAAGGTGATAGCATGTCACCGAGGCACGGATCCTGGGACCTTCGGGTCGAACGTTATCAAATCGCCAATGGCCGAATAAAAGTATAATCCAGGCGGGTCAGAAGTTCCTGGTTGCTGACAATCTTGAAATCTGAATGATCATCTTCAGCAAAAACCGGTGGCGGCAAATTGAGATCGAGTGCTGCCTTCGTGTAAAAGGCGCTTCGGGTTGGATGCTCACTGGCGCAGGCATTGAGCGTTGCATTCCATACATTTTGCTCGATGACACGCTGGATTATCCTGATGCAGTCGTCCAGGTGAATTAAATTCACTGGCACATTTCCGCCACGTATGTTCTGTTTGCCGGCAAGAAACCTTCCCGGATGTCGGCCGGGTCCGATCAATCCAGCGAATCGCAGAACAGTACTGGCGATGCCAGAGTCGCGAACCACCTGCTCAGCTTTTACGATTGGGTTATCATTATCAGCATCACGCTCAACAACTAAGCGATTCAGGTTGGGATAAACTGAGGTTGTGCTGATGAGGATGATATTGGCGACCTTGCCCTGGTGTGCCGCGGTAATCACATGCCGAATCTGGCGCAGGTAATCTTCTACCTTTCCTGCCCTTCCACCATGCGGCAGGCTGATCACTAAAACCCCGGCATCAAAAAATGGCTGCACTTTGATTGGCAGGCTGGTATCCTCAACACGAAAGACGAAAGGCGTAATGCCTGCTGCCGTTAAAGCTTCAACCTTTTCATTGCTTGTGGTCGATCCGTTCACAACATATCCGGCATTCGCCAGGTGTTGACCCAGGGATTTCCCTAACCATCCACAGCCGAGGATGCTAATTATTGGCTTTGGCATACCGTTCCAATTCGGCTGTAAAATGCAGCGAAAAAATGAAATATGGAGCAAGCTACTCGCCTAAAAAAAATGCGGCACAATGACGGTGCCGCATTTCCCCTTGGATGCTACAACAACCTAATCCACTTTGATCTTAACCACGCGTTGCTTCCGGTTGTTAAAGATTTTTACGAAATACATTCCGGGAGTGATTCTGCCATCAAGCTGCACGGTAGTTTCACCCGCATCATCGAACTCCACTCGTTCGCGTTGAAGCACAGTGCCGGCAGCGGAAATAAATTCCACGTCACCTTCACCAGGTCCCTCGGCTGAAATGGTGATCGCTGAATTCTGTCGGGCGGGATTAGGATAAGCCCGTACCATCTGCTCCTCTGAAGGGATCTCAGCTTCGGCAACTGCGGTCATGCTCGTCTGAGCGTCCACATAAGGCATTAAGCGGTTGCCCGGGATCGGACCTTCGAAATCACCGTTTTGAATTTGCCAAGCCACAGCAACATGGTCTGCACCGTTGCCTTCTTTATGGAGCGCTTCTATATAGTATCGCTGACCTCCTACCAACGGTATTCCGGCCGACTTCTGGCTCGCATATTTCGACCAAACATTTACTGGAACTGCTCCGTTGAGGTAAGCAATCCTGACCTTGTTAGCCGGATTGTCATCTGTGCTGAGCCACAACTCGCTGTGGTCATCACTGGATATGAAGAAATTATAAGTGCCAGTGACCGGAACGCAGACGTAACCGCGAATGCGTGCGCCATAATCATTGCCATAATAGTTCGGTGTGGAGAAACTTGTTAATTCAATTATTCTGTTTGGAGGTGAATTTACGGGGATGGACGATACAGTTATACCGGTTACGCCCGTCCATACTTCACGATAGATTTTACCTGTGTTCGCGCAGGATGTCTCTCCTACCACAATATCGACCACTTGACTTGTCACCCTGCCGCCATTGTCTGTTGCGCGAGCAATGATATTATACGATCCGGCTGCGACATCATTCCAAAGAAATTCATAGGGTGCAGCCATGTCAACATTCAGCACCTGGGAATTTGCTTCAAATTGAACTTTGTAGATTGAGCCGTCTGGGTCGGAGGCATTTACGCGCAACCAGATATCCGACCCGGCACTGAAGCGCTCATTCTGCTCAGGTTCAATGAAGCTGAGGACGGGAGGTTTGTTTTCAGCAACCGATCCAATCGTGATGAGCCTGTTTCCGGGAATTGGTCTTTCCAGTGTACCATCCGGAAGCTGCCATCCAACTGAAATAAAATCGTTACCTGTACCTTCCTTGTGCAGTGCTTCAATATAATAGCGCGTTCCAGCTTGCAACGGTATGGCTACCGACTTCTGGCTCGTGTACTTGCCGTAGTCCCTGAAGTTGGTATAACCAGTCACCGATGCAATTAACCGCTTGTTCTGAGGCTGATCGTTGGTGCTTAGCCACAGTTGACTCTGGTCATCACTGGAGATCCAGAATGTATAGTTTCCGGTTTGGGGCACACTGATGTAGGCTCTCATACGGCTTCCGTAGTTGGAGCTCATGTATTGTTGTGTTTCAAATTGACTGTAGGTCTCAAAGGATTGAGGCGGAGTATCGAACGGAACAGAGGAAAGCGATGTGCCAGCAATATTGGTCCAGATCTCGCGTTGGATCTTGCCGGTACCACTCGGCTGCGACACGGAGAAAAGTACGTTATCAGACCAGCTGGCGCCTTCGGTGTCAAACGCCCGCGCTTCAAGATTATATGATCCGAAGGGAAGATCGTTGAGGAATATACTAAACGGTGCTGATGTGTCTTCGCCAAGCTTGGTTGTTCCTCTCCAGATCTCAACGCGCACCACTGACGTCTCGGCATCGGTCGCGTTCACCTGGACGTTGACGTCTGCGGGTGCAGTGAAAACGGAGTTCTGTCCAGGATAAACAATTTCTACCAATGGCGGATTGTTCGACCCGCGCGCAAAAGGAACAAGGCGATTGCCGGGAATTGGTCGCTCGAGTGTGCCTCCGGGAAGCTGCCACCCCACCGCCAGGTTGTCTCCTCCCGATGCCTCTTTATGCAACGCTTCAATGTAATACAGTTGTCCCTGTGTCAGGTGAATCTCGGCAGAGCGCTGCGATGGATATTGCGACCAAACCAATGGCCCGGTGTGATCGAGGACATAAGCAATTTTGCGCTTGTTGGCAGGGTTTCCATCGGTACTTAGAAACAATTGACTTTCATCGTCACTGGCAATGAAGAACACGTAATCGCCCGTAACCGGTGGACACACATAGCCACGAACGCGAACCCCGTAGTTCGCACCATCATTGGTTGGCGCGCTAAACGAGGTAAGTGTGGTAATTTCATCAGCGGGGCGATTCAACGGAATGTACTGAACATTTCTTCCCGCTACATTGAGCCATTTTTCGCGATCAATTGTGCCCGCACCTGAGCATGGTGTTCCCGCAGACGTTGTCACTGTAGCGTTCGCCACATTTTCCAATCGTGGAGTTCCTTCATCCTTCAGCCATGTGTTCACAACGTAATGATAGGTGGAGTTCGGAAGAACATCCGCATCGCGATACGTGAACACCCTTCCCGAGTCATAACTATCGGGGAAGAACGGAACAATTTCACCATCCCGCATAATTTCGTATCCTTCCTCCTGATAGGTACGATCCGTCAGAGACAATGTTACCGTTCCGTCACTGTTGGCCGTAGCAGTAAAGCCGGGATCAAAATACTTTGAGGCTGTTTCCATGCTGAGGTAAACGTAATCAGAGTACTCACCATTTCTCGCTGCCCGCGCCCGATAGTAGAAGGTCGTGCGCGGCTTTAAATCGCGATCGGTATAAACATCACCTTCTCCAGCAATCGTTTCGATGAGCACATAACCAGTGGAACTGGATGTGGAGCGGTACAGCTCTGTCACTGCGCCTTCATTGTAATTTCCAACGAAGAGTCCGATGTCAGTTTGATTTGTTGTGAATGGGTACGGATCCAATACTGGCGGTTCGAGCGCTGGCGAATCTGCATTCATTCGCGGCCCGGTGGCGGAGTCTGCTTTTACTACCACGAAGCTGCAGAGTAGTAGTAAAGCGGCTGTTGCGTAAAATTTTCTTATCATCTACAAAAAGGATTTTTTTGAAGACGGAATATTTCTATGCCGCTAGCCGGGCGATTTATAATTCGCGTGTGTGAATCAGCCGTACCTTGGATTTTTGAAAAAATAGAAAGACGTACAAATTTTTCCTGACATAGTCCCAAGGATCGAGTCGAGGCTAGTTGTAGATTCATTCGGACAATTATGAAATCGATCGCAGCCAGATACAAGCGCAAGTTTTACAAGTGATATGCGCCTCGTTTTTTTGCTTTACTACTAAAGGACTATCCATGATGGAAGGCTGACTGCAACGCACGCTGCGTGCGCGTGATTCAGCGCCACGAGGTCACGAGTACAAAAGCGGCAATGAAATGGAATCTCAGCGCGGTCACTTGTCAAACTCAACAATATATTCCGACAAGTACTCTGCACGCTCTCCTTCCATTTCTTTAAAAAACAAACGGGCTCTCTTACCCAGACGTAAACATGTATACTTGTTTTGAATGTCTTCGCGCGTATTCAGGGGCTGAAGTGATGGATACCATAGGATGCGTCCGGGGCGACTCACAAGAAGCTGTGGTTTGCTCCACTGCTGCGAATTGTCTCCTTTCCCCAGGTCTTTATTCACATTGAAAGAAATGTACAGGTTACTTCCCTCCCACTTTTTTCCTTCCACTCTGCCCATCAGCATTACCCAGCAGTTCAGGTACGTGTTCCAGCTGACCGAAGGTCCCCAGTGAAACATTTTGTTGACCACGGAGGCCGCGCCACCGCCTTCGTTCTCCGGAATCTGGAGTGTCTTTACCGGAACGCCCGCAGCATCGCTTGACGTATTGAAGGCTTTCCCATCCCATCTCTTCGCTTTGCCTTCGGGCTGATCGAGGTCTGATAAATGGATGCGCGCAATGCTAATGCATTGACCGCTCCATTCGGTTGAAGGATCGTACGTTGCTGAATCATATTCGATCGGATAACTGTATTCACCGTAAAAGACATAGAGATGGTCACCACTTGCCACTGCAGATGGATCGCCAACGCCTCCGGCAAACGTGAGCGAAGTATTGTGAGGTTTCAGGATCATGCGTGGCTGCAGGTCTTCGATAAGAATTCCCTTGTTAACCCAGCTCTTTCCACCATCAGTCGATTTCATGATACCTATGCGAGGAACCGCGGCTGCCGAAGTCGGACCACGTAATCCCTCCGGCCAGTACTTGTTGATATAACCTTTGCCCGTTGAGGCATCATACGGTAAGGTGGCAGGATAGTTCTCGTTGTGATAAAGTGCAAAAAGCGTTCTTCCGGATTCGTCTTTGGAATCCTGGTAAACCGTTTCAAACCATACGGCACCGTGCAAACCTTCCTTTCCCGGTGGAACATTTGGAGGCATTTTGGGATCGATAAACTCATCGGGTTTTCGGAGGAACACTTCATCCGGATTCAAGCCATCCGCATACTCAAGTTCTTCCGCAGGCCCCCAGACCGGATCTTCCCCGTACTTTCCTGGAAAAATTCGAAGGGTATCGCCAATCCAGACTTCGGCCATGTTGCAATCGACAAATGAGTTGAACAGGAATTTTTCAGACTCAATCAATTTGAATTTAGGCATGTTTGTCTCCAGGTCTGCGTTTCTGGCGCAGGCAAGAAGAGAGACGATAACGATGAAAAAAAGGAATCGATTGCTCATAAGGATGGGTTGGAAACTCAATTTATCAAAATAAAGCCGAGGGGATGAGGCACCCTGCCGGAAAGAGCTTAAAGAGTTTCACGTAGGATGACTTGATTCAAGGTTATGCACATACCGCAAAAAAGATTTCCACAAACACTTGATTAGTTCACGGAATGGGCGTTTTTTTGTGAATAACTTGTTGACAAGTCAACATAGGGACAAAAAAAGAGCTTGCCGGGGAAACACAGAAAACGCTATGGCAATTGCGAATTACAATATTATCCTTTAGGCAAGCTCTTCCTAGCCCCAAGTATACACAATTACCGCCCACCTTTCCGCTTCCGGATCACCGTTTTTTACTGGTATTTCCTTGATTTTTGCCGTTCAGTATTTGGTAATTTCGAATGAACCGCTATGGCGGGAACCGTTTTTTCGTCAAGCATCGTCTCCCGCCTCGGGGACGATGCGCTCTCAATGCGTGGACTCTACCCGCTTTCGTCAAGCATCGTCTCCCGTCTCGGGGACGATGCGCTCTCAATGCGTGGACCCTACCGCCTTGTCGTGACAACTCTTGATCGTTCGACTGGATTCACCTCGTGTTTCCATCGCTCCACATGCATCGTTCCGGAAACCGGAGACGATGCGAGGCGCCTTCACTTGCTGCAGTCACCATACTCCTTTTTGACTATCCACTGGTTAAACATGTAATTTTTTGTCAGCATTTTTGCGGCAAGCTGCCCCGAGGCTCCGCAATGTCTGAAGCAAAACAATATATTTGTGGTCGGCCATCCATCACATGCCCATTATTGTCCTTGTGACCCCCATCACGTAACCCATTTTAAACCTGATACCTATCCATGAAAAGATTGATCTTACTTCTATTGCTGTGTCCATTCATTTTGTTTGCCCAGGACCCCAAACTTCCAAAATCAGAATGGACCGTTTACTCCAGCACCCTTACGTATGATAAAGAGGCCTTCGGAGATAAGGGCTTCAATGCGCAGGGTATTACCGACATTATTTTCACTCCTTCGGGTGAGATGATCATTGCAGCGCCTGAAACACCCATTACATTTTATAAAGACGGAAAAGAGTACGGAACAGAGCGGATCGTTTTTGCAAAAGAGGGTGCCAAGCTCCAACTCGTAAAAGGTGGTGAGACACAGAGTGCACAAACCCTCGCGCTCGACAAGGGCGGAAACCTTTGGTTCGGATCTTCCAAAGGGCTTCATAAGCTAGACGCAATTCATTTTCAGGACCTGGAGAAAATGAAATCAAGCACGATGATCGAAGGTGTTCGCTTTTCTGCGGAAACCCCGGGAATGCCATTTAATGATGTAAAGATCATCCGCATGGACAATGCCGGCAATCTTTGGGTTGCAGGAGCAAAAACTTCCGGAATCGTGAAGGTGGAACACAAAGGCTTGTCTAAATATGAAAACGGTGCGTGGACTAACTTCCTGGTGAGCGGTGCGGAAGATAAAGAGGTTAAGCTCATTGAATTTGACAACCAGAACAATCCGATCGTTGCATCACAAACCGGATTGCTTAGCACAAGCATCAGCTGGTACAAAGATGGTGCATGGAAATCATTGGGCACCCCTGCCGGTAAGAATGATGCCACGGTTGCGCTTGCCTTTGTTAACGACACGCCATATGCAGCTACCGTAACTGCCATCTACCAATGGAAAAATGAGAAATGGGAAAAGCTCCCGGTGAAAACCTCGATGATGATCAACGACATGAAAGTGGACAAAAACAAAAACCTTTGGGTCGCTTCCAGCTATGGTGCGGTGTGTCTTAACTCTGGTGGCGGTGAATACACCATCACGTCAAGCAATTCTCCTCTTCCATCAAACTCGGTTAAGAAGGTTATCATCGATAACAACAACAAGAAATGGTTCCTTGCTGATCTGGGTATCGTAGGATTCAAAGAGCCTGCCGACCTGAGCAACGAGAACATGACGGTTTATACAAAATTCAACTCATCGTTTGCCGATGGCAGAATAGAATCGATTGTTCCTTACAAAAACGGTTTGCTGCTTTCCAATAATGATCGAGGCCTGGTGAGTTTCGATGGAAAAACATTCACGATCCTTACCACCGAAACAGAAACGTATTATACCAACATTGCGCAGGACAAGAACGGCATGGTGTACCTGGGGACCTTCCGCTACCTGCACAAGTATGATGGAAACAATTACAGCAAGTGGGTGTGGAAAGATGATACGGGAAGACAGATCAACAGCGTACTGGTGGACAACCAGAACACACTTTGGATTGCTTCCGATGGAATCTCGAAGTTTGACGGAACAGTATGGCAAAATTTCAATAAGAAAAATGCCGGTTTGTCATCTAACTCCGCATTGAAACTTTTTCAAGACAGCAAGAATAATATCTGGGCAAGTCTTTATGATGGGGTTGCAAAATATGACGGAGCAGCCTGGACGGTGTTTACAAAGAAGACTGCCGGGGTTGCGTTGGGTAACATGACCGGTATTGCCGAAACGAAAGACGGAAAAGTGCTCTTCAGCAATGGCTACAAATTGATTGAATACGATGGCACCGCCATGAAAGAAGTTGCAGGCTTCAAGGAAGCGGGAACCCTGCGCAACATGATCATTGACACCGATGGCACCCTGCTCGTAGCAACGGAAGAAAACGGCATTGTTAAATTCAAAGATGGCGTTCAAAGCTTCTGCAACCAATTCAATTGTGGTTTGCCCACTAATGCGATAAGCCAGATCTACCGTGACAGCAATGGCAAGCTGTGGGTTGGTTTCGGATTACCACCTGCGGTAGAACGACCAACGATCGGTGCCATGGGCCAGCCAGGACAGGCACCGGCTGCAGCTCCCGAAAGCCCTCGTGACGTGTTTATGAAGCGGTTGAAGGCTTTTGATTCAGTTTACGGGTTCATGGAATTGAAAAAACTGTAAGTTCCTCAACAACAAATTCCTCTCTAAAATTTAATGAAACATCGCCCGCGTTAGGGCGATGTTTTTTTTGTGGGTCTTATGGAAATGGCAGCATGGTCACTTTCGGGCGCGCGTGGATCCTAACACCCAGGAGGATAAGCGTCTCAAATGAAAGTCGCAAACTACCTTACAAACTGTCGTGTTTAGCCGTAGTGGAAGCATAGACTTCTCTTCATCTTTGTAATGTCAATCGCGTAGGAATGACACTATCATGTGGAGCAGCAACCACCGAAACGGGCGAAACCGAAAAGCCAGACGAGTAGGAAACGAAAAATTTAATCCTTATGCCTAACAGTGTCTCACTTCACCGAATAGTCAAAGCAAGTCCGGAAAAAGTATTCCGCGCCTTTACACAGCCCAACGCCATCGCAGCATGGTTGCCACCGTATGGTTTCCTCTGCACCGTCCATGAGATGACCGCGGAAAAAGGTGGAACATTTCGGATGTCGTTCACAAACTTCTCAACTGGAAACAGTCATTCGTTTGGCGGCACGTATCTCGAATTTAAGGAAGGCGAGTCACTGAAATACACGGATAGGTTTGATGATCCAAACCTTCCTGGCGAGATGATCACCGCGGTTACGCTTAAAAAAAACAGCGTGGGAACCGAATTAAAAATTACGCAGGACGGCATACCCGATGTTATTCCTGCAGAGATGTGCTACCTCGGGTGGCAGGAGTCGCTCGAAAAACTCATTAAGCTTGTTGAGCCTGAGATTCCAGATGCTTAATATGGCTGATTTCGCTATTTCACGACAAAGACAAATTCGCTTCCGGGAGCATCGTTTCCGAACTGACCAAATAATGGTGCCGGGCTGGATTTTTCGGTAAACACCTGTAATTCCGCCAACGTCAGGATCCCATCATTCCCACCCTTTGTTTCCAGCGCAGCAATGACCTTGGAGGCAAAAGGTGAATGATGACCGGGCCGGCCATCGGAGACATATTCCTTGCCTCCGCTGGTCAGGTATTTTCGTGTGTGATAGGCAAGCTTTCGGAGGATAAATTCGCTCTGCGACATCTCCGGATCTGTCCAGACACCGCGCGAGTTCGCTACATCCTCATCAAAGGTTCCGCCAAAACAGACGTCCATCGACAAAAAGATGTGTTCACACGGAATACTGTTTATATTATTTCGAAGTCGATTGTGCGAAATGTATGAGGCATTTCCGGCCTCGTTAGGAATAGATTCTTTAAGTACAACATATCCCTCCTTGAACGATTCATCGAAATGGCCGTGGCCCGCAACAAAAATGAAGACCTGGTCAAGAGGTTCGTATTTGCGGTCTGCAAACTCCTTCAATTTACTCCACACAAGTTCCTGCGATGGGTTTTCCAGCATATCAACCTGAAAGCCGTAGTTGGTGCGCAGCAGTTCAGCTATAGTGGTTGCATCAAAGCCCGGGTTCGCCAGCGATGGCCAATGGTCATACTTGCTCGTGTACATGATGAGCGCATAATCTGAGCGCTTCAATTTTTTTGCGTCCGCAAGTATGGTTTCCCCAACGTGCACTTCGCGTCTGGCAACGCCCCGAAGTTGATGCTCATTCTCTGCAAGTATTTCTATTTCATTTATGCTTCCCGCCAGCACAACCCGCTGCTCAAGCACGTAGGAAAACCGCTTGTCGGCCGGCACATAGATCGTTTTTTTCGCATGAATCTCTGCCTCACCGCGTTCTCGTGTTGTGATTGTGATCGTTTTTAGTGGATCTCGTGACTCAATTACAACCCGCATTTTAAACGCGGCACTCTTTTGAAATGACGTAGGGTTTACCGGATCAAGCCAGATAACCTTCGGAAACGAAGATTTCAGATCGTCTTCCGCATTTTTAAAATCAACGATTGTCTTGCTGGTACGGGCTGATAAAGTTTGCGCGTGGACACAACAACAAATGAGCGAGAAAAATAAAGTAAAGTATCTGGTTTTCATTACGCGGAATGTATTAGGTCGAAGGTTTAATTTCCAGGCACGGTATCAAAGTCAGGCAAGTCTGGCTCCACCGTGCCGCCCCCCTCCTTCCTGTTCGCCAAAAGAATAATCGTAACACCCAGTGCAGCGGCAGCGGCAGCCTTTGCAATCATCGGAATCTGCGCAACAACTTTAAATGGTTCGGTTACAAACGTCTCGTCACGGCTCTTTGTGTTTGTGAACTTGAGTTGATAACCTGACGAAGGCTTGGCGCCAGGTGGAATTTGCCAGTCAAATTTTCCCGTGTTCGGCACGTTTCGGTCGCTGCTGACACGCACGCCATCTAACAGCAGTTCGATATCAATCTGCCCGCCCGGGTTGCCCGACCGCCAAACCAACGGATAGTTCTTTCCCCGCTTGTACTTTGTCCTGGTATCAAACTCTGTCATTTTCATAAAGGGAACGTACATCTTCGCCCGCACCTCCAACTCAATTTCACCCGCGAACAGCCCCAGCTCTTCCGTTATATTCCACCGAATCCGCTTGTCGTTTCCAGGCTTGATCTCATTGCCCACATCCCCAGAAAGCTTCACCAGCGGATTTGCAAAATTATCTGCTGATGAGAAGAGGTTTACCGTGTAGGCATGAAGCGGGTTTTCGTCTTCGAGATCATAGTGCACGATCACCGTACGTCCAGCGACTTCTACCCATTCGATATCAAGCGCTTGCGCACGGACCGGACATGTACTTGCAGCCACAAGCGCGACTGGCCAAAGAATCAGAATGAGGCTTTGAATTTTCATCAAGTGTCTGTTTATTCAACGGTTGTACATGATCTTTCCCGATCGGACCTGTCTGCCGATGTTAACCTTGTAATACAGCAGCTCCGCGGTCGTTATGCTAAGTTCCTCACCGCTGGGGAACGATAGTGTATGCAAACCGGTAGGCAACGTTCTGCTGGTCTCAAAAACTTTTCTTCCCATGCTATCAAAGATCTCCAGATCTACCGGATACAGATCCTTCGATTGCGGCAACCCGACAGACAGAAATGCACGTTGGTTCGACTTGATTGGATTAGGGTATGGTGGAGATACAGTAATGTTGTCCGGAAATATCTCTTCACTCCGCCATCCCATAAAAATCCTGAAGTGGCGCGCTTCTGGTGGAAATCGGTAATTTGAAGTAGTCTTCATATCCACAACGGTGTTCTGCTGAACGTCATATAAATACAACGAGCTCGACACGTGCGAGGTCTCGTCTATAGACCAGCTTAACATGCGGAGGTCGCTACCTGCATCCGACACATCAAATTCCCATTCATATTTTTCACTGATGGGCCTAATGTCACGAACAAAATATTTTTCCCTGTGCTCGGGGTGATTGAACCGGATCGTCAAAAATTCCTGGATACCCGGAGGACTAAGGTCATCGAGTGCATCGAAGGCGTTCAATGCGTGAGTATGCATGCCGAATGCTGCCGCGGAATTGATTTCCCCTGGCGTTGAGATGGTCAGTCCGACTGTCCAGGATTCTGTATTTTTTTCCTCAGACACGCGCCCGCTGCTATGGTCGGGCAACTGTCCTTTAAACGGGATCTGCATGGCGATGGGCTGCGTGCCGCTCACGAAAACAAACGCCCCTTGGTAAGCTGCTAGATCTTTTATGTTGGTATAGTTTCCGGCTTCTGTCCATACTTTAAGGTCACTCGCAACTGATGCGGGATTGCCGTTAAAGCTCCTAACGTCATCCCAATTAATAGCAACGGTATAGGGATTACCTATAAGGTTCCATCCAGGATTCAGTGAAAGCTCGTAAAGCGCTGCCTGATGATTCGCTGGGGCCACAAATTCGGGCATGCTTAACACAACGTTTGACAGCTGGGCGCTCATAATGATAAAATAGCCTTCGCCTTGCCGCACGGTGGTAAAAGACGGATACTCCTTGAATGCACCCGCTTCAAATTTATAGATGCGATATTTTTTTTTGTCGGTCGGGCCAAGCTCTTTAAAGATTTGTGCGATTGGATTATCCGTGATGAACGGAATGGCGATAATGCGATAGTTGTTTTTGGTACGGCCATACGACAGCAGGCTGGTAGGGATCTGGGGAGCGGCATGAGTGGTGAATGCCACGTGTCTGCCCGCACCACTGGGATGCCGCGTGGTATTCTCCTTATCTTTAACCTCAACAAAATATTCGATACCCATCGCGTCAAACCATGTTGTGGGAATTGATTTTGTAAAATTGTTGCCCGACCCTGCACTCGCAGGCATTGACTGGAAAGCGCTCGTGGCGCTAACTGGTCGGTAGTAAATATTAGTCGAGACAATTTGATCATTGTCGGTTGCTGAGAAACTAATAACGGATTCTTCACCCAGACGAACTGTCAGCGTGGAGGGGTCGTAAGAAACAACAGGGGGCTGAAGATCTTTTGCAAACATCAAATTCGAAATGACGAGCGTTCCAGCTTTAGGATCAGCGATAGGTTGGCCAATTACGCCAATGTGAGGTGGCAAGGTGGCATCAGGCGGGAGATAGAAAATCGATCCCCCCGCATTTGAAAAAGAATTCAATATGAGACTCTGCGCTTTTAGTTCGAACGCCAGTGCCGCGGCAGTCACAAGGATGACAAGATGTTTCACTGCAAATTATTTAGCGGAAGGTTTCGCAACAGGTGCTTTCGAATTGTGCTCTACATGATCGGCCGTTAAGCGCTGAACTTCCTTTTTAAGCTCATCGATCATTGCTTGTTGCTCCTGGATTCCTTTGATCAGAATTGGAATGAGCGAAACGTAGTCAACACTTTTATACCGTACATCCGCAGAGAGCTCGTTGCCGTTGTCATCGTGATGGGCTGCGTTCACTGCAACCGAAACGAGTTCAGGAAATACTTTTTCCACTTCCTGGGCGATCAAACCAACCTGTTTTCCAGTGGACAAATTCATGTCTGGATATTCCGTTGTCCTGAAAAAATAGGTCGATGGCCTGAGCTTTAAAATATTCGCAAGGGTGCCGGTGAGCGGTGTGATATTCCGCTTAAGCTTGCGATCGGAGGTTTTGGTGAGGTCCCCGGTATAAGTAATATTACCAACCGTGTGAAGGTTCCCATTCGAATACACGCCAAAGTTGGTTGCGCCTAAACCCGAGGCAGTTCCATAAACTCCGTACTGAACAGACCCGAGGCCGCCTCCGCTTACTTCACCCCTTATACCATATTTGCTTGCACCTGCCCCGCTTGCAATTCCCTGCACGCCATACTTTATGCCGCTCCCGGTGCCGGTAGCTTCTCCTAAGATTCCGGTTTGTTGTCCTGATCCGCCCCCAGTGGCCTGGCCGACCACACCCCGATGTTCACCGGTGCCCTGGCCATCCGCATACCCTGCCACCCCAACGATGAGGTTAGGGTTCGCTGCCTCGGAGCTTGCCGTTGATGAGACTCCATAGCGCGCACCGGTACCGCTGGCATTGATCTTTGTGGAAATTCCATATGTCATCCCACTACTGTTCGCTGTCAAGCTGACGTCAATGCCAGTCTTTATGCCCGATTGATTCCAGGTATTTTCAACAGCCAGCGCGGTTCCGATTGGATGCGCGGCTGCATGGATGATGCCTAATGACGCGAACGGGGCCGCAATGCCAATGCCAAGCTCATTGTCGGCAGCGTCCCACACGAGCCCATCGGCACCGACCTGCTGGGCGTCTATCCAATATGCAACCTGACCTGCTGTGCCGGTGCCTGTTATTGTGTTTGCAGGCAGGACAGAGGCGGGTAGCGTGCCCGTTGTGATGTTGTTTGCAAGAATTCCCTCGCCTACTTTCGCTCCTGTGAGTGTTCCGTCAGCCAGGTCCTGCAGATGCGCTGTTAACCGTGCATCGCTAATGGTTCCGCTCAGACCGGATGCATCCATGGCCAGCGCGGTCGCAGCGCGAAACGCATACGGCACTGTTGTGAGTGGGATCCTACCCATCTCCTGGCCATTCGAAATCACTTCAACATAGAGTGGCTGGGCCCATGTTGCACTTGACGGCACCGGGATCAGGGTGCTGAAAAGGCCTTTGAACGTATTCACCTCAATCTGGGATGTTTCCCACTGAAAATTGCCTGCGCTTGGAGCATCGTAGAACCTGAACTTTACGGTATGAGGCCCGTTAGCGACAGGATCTCCCGCGGGCTGATTTAAAAGGATTCCCTGATAGGAGATCACA
Organism: Chryseosolibacter sp.; assembly: GCA_036402075.1. Lineage (GTDB taxonomy): Bacteria > Bacteroidota > Bacteroidia > Cytophagales > Cyclobacteriaceae > Chryseosolibacter. The sequence continues at coordinate 19,002 of DASWTP010000030.1, forward strand.
TTTGGAATCTGGCACTGTGCGGAGAGCATGATTAACATTGTAAAAACAGCTAGGAGATTTTTCATGATGTTCGTTGCATTCAATGCGGCAAGTTGCGAAGAGCCAGGCTACCAGAATCCTGTGTCAGGGCCAAAAACTGTTGTCAGGAGTCCTGAATTTCACCCCCTCCTTTTGTCGGTGGAAAGATGCGGTCGTTTGGCAAACTGTGCCTTCGTTCACCGACAAGCAGGATAACCTTTGATAGCCAGCCAAAGATGTCGTAAAAAATGGCGTTCACTTGTCGGAAACAAGTATGTGGATAATTGGCGTGCCTACTTCATTTATCATGTTTCACTTTTAACTTGGCAAAAGTCTTAGTAATCTTAAGATGCCAATTTTTACACCGACCCCTTATGAACCCGGAAACCCCCAGCCAGTTCGTTACCAAGGTGCTGCTGCGACAATCGATAGTTTCTGTACGACTTGTCATTGCGTTGTTTACCATAACGTCTGCGATAACGAAACTCCTTTATGATCGCTTTCTCCCTAACCTGAACGACCTGGACGAAATCCGCTGGACTATCATCGCACTGGGTTGCGCGACATTCCTGTATACCTTTTTTAAATTCAAACGTGGAGTGATCGTTTCGTATGCATCCCTGTTTCTTTACCTTGCAACCCTCCTCTATGTTATCGCATTTGTTCTGATTAACCAATTCGATCCGAATACAGTAATGATCCTGGTGCTGGTGCTTGGGGCAAGCTCAGTCATTATCAACAGCCTTTTTTATTACGGAGTGCAAAGTACGATCATCATCTTGTCAGCGATCTTTGCATACTCAGGATCACACCTGGGCAATGAGAATCTCATTGCTTACCTCAACCTGATTCTCGCTATTGGAGTATTCGGGATTGTGATCGCTGTGCGACTGAAACTGATTTCCAGCGTTAAAAATTCGCATGCCAACCTCGAGAAACTCAACGTACTCTCGATTGTTGCGAACAAATCAGGGGATATTGTTTTTGTAAGCCCATCTGTCCGGAACCTTCTCGGATATGAACCGAAGGAGCTTGTAAAGGACGGCTGGTGGAATTCCCAGAATCTGCGCGAAGGCTGGATCAGCCGCGATTACATCCTCAACTACCCGAATATTCTTCCGAAGGAAATTATGGCTATGGAAACGCATTTGCAGACCCGGGAGGGTAAGCAAGTCTGGTTCAGTTGGGTGAACTCTATGCTGCCCAACGGAAGTTATATGGGCGTAGGGCTGGATGTGACGAAATATAAGAACAGTGGTCGGTAATTCAGGTCAGGCTGCTGCACCGGACCTTGCCAATGTAAATGCACCAATTGCTTAGTTGTCTCGCTTGCGTTAATTTTAACGAATGCCAGATTATTCAGACCACATCAGACGCAAAGACCGTCAAAAGCCCGATCCTTCATTTCTTCATGAACTGCTGAACACGTCTATGTCCTGCTCTATTGCAGTGGAAAAGGACGGATTTCCGTTTGTGCATGTAGCGTTCTTCACTTTTGACGAAAAAGAGAATGACATTATCTTTCATTTTTCGAAACATGGCTATGCCGGTGAACAGATCACCGATGGAAAGAAAGCGACCATCTCGGTCTACAAGTATGGGAAATTGTATACAGCAGAAAAGGCAGTTGACTTTGGATGTGAATACCAGAGCGTGATCATTTATGGGAACATTCGCATTATCGCTGACGAGACCGAGCGGATGCAAGCCATGCAACAGTTCTTCTTAAAATTTTTCAGCCACGTGAATGATCCCTATGAAGCATTCACCACCGCCCAGGCAAAGCCGATCCATGTGGCCAAAGTAAAAATCGGGGACTGGTTTGGAAAGGAACATCTCGTTCCCGCGTTTGCCAAAGACTCGTTTTATTTCCCGGGAAAACCGGTGATTTGAGCTATTGAATGGCTTAGCGGGATTATCCATCACTGACCCAACCGGGACTCCCAAAGCCCATAGCGTAACGTCACTATCACGCCAGTACCTTAAAGAGCAGGTCCTCGAGGAAGTCGCTCGTAAAGTTTGCTTTACCTGACGATGGCGCATCGGTGAGCCTTGGCAGATATTCGCTAAAAAACTGTTGCTGGTGCGAAGCTTCGATCACCGTGCTGCTTAACGAGCGCGGATATTTGTATTTTGGATTATACGCCTTAATGACATCAGCAATTTTCGCGCAAAGGTCTTTGTAAGGTTTGAACGCAGCATTCTTGTTGATCTCGCTCACGTCCTTAACCAGGTATGCTTTACTGCTTTCGGCAATGACAATTTTGTTAAGGAATTTCTTATTGTAATCAAGCTTGCCGGTACTTTCCGGCAACTCGTGTGTTAACAGATCAACGATTAGTTTCAACCTCGTTTTTTTATCGGTGATGTTTTGTAACCGGTAGTCGACCAGGAACTCGAGATAGCTCCAGTACCAATTCATGATGTAAAGGAGAATCCGGTGCTTATTTTCAAAATAGCGGTAGATAGTAGCCTCGGTGCTGCCGATTTCAGTGGCCAGCTTTTTAAAAGTGAATTGCTCAAATCCAAGCTGGTGTATCAGATCGATGGAATTCTTGACAATCTGCTTCCCGGTTTCCGTACCCTCAGGATCGCGGATGAATAATTTGTCGTTAACGGTAATCTTAAGCTGAAACTCCATACCGAAAACAAATATAGAAATAAAACCAGTGGGATTAAACAATTCTGCCAGTATTGCCTTTATAAATGATAGTAATGCTATCTCAAACAAAAGTATTTACTATATTTGCCCTTCAGGTGAACCACAACAGCAGGCTGCTGAGTGACTCTGTGCAAAAACACACTGACGTGCTTGTGTCGGTGGATTGAATGTTGGCCTGCGCCCGGTTTAGGCAAATTTTGCCAAGGTCAGGCTTGAGATGAATTACCTAATGTAAACCACACATACCATGCGTACACAATCTAAGGAAACCCAAAAGTCGCTCACCCCGGACCTTGCACTGCAGATCCTCAAAGACGGCAACGAACGATTTATTCACAACCTCAAGGCAAACCGGAACTTGCTGCAGCAGGTAAACGAAACGTCAGATGGTCAGTATCCGTTCGCAACGATCCTGAGTTGTATCGATAGCCGCACCTCGGCCGAGCTGATTTTTGACCAGGGCCTGGGCGATATCTTCAGTATCCGGATTGCAGGAAATATTCTGAACGAGGACATCCTGGGAAGTATGGAGTTTGCTACGAAAGTGGTTGGCACGAAGGTGATTGTTGTATTAGGCCATACCCGGTGCGGGGCGATTGTCGGTGCTTGTAATCACGTTGAAATGGGACACCTCACCACGCTCCTTAACAAGATCCAGCCGGCCATCTACAACGAAAAATCAGTTAAGGAAAACCGCACAGGTTCCAATGTTGAGTTTGTGAACAAAGTAACAGAACTGAACGTGGATCTAACGATTGAGCGAATCCGCAGAGAAAGCCCAATCATTGCAGAACTTGAGTCGAATGGGCAGCTGAAGATTGTGGGCGCGATTTACGATGTTGAGAACGGAAAAGTAACGTTCACCAAGTAATTGATGCTGTGTTGCAGGCTCGCCTCTCGCAGTGAACTTTTACTTTTCGCAAATATTTTGCACGCTCCCCTCTCGCAGTGGCCGTTGCTCTTCGTAGAAATTTTGCAGGCTCGCCTCTCGCAGGTAAATCTGCTCCTCGTAGATATTTTGCAGGCTCGAGGTGATGTGACGATTAAAAAGGATTGCTACAGTCGTCCCGGGCCTTGTTCGTTTTAGCAGAGGTGATCTTTGCTGCGGGTTTGATCGTAGGCATAAGCCGTTATGTTCGAGCGTGGGTTGCGTTAGGGATGGGAAGGGTTTGCCCCGATCTTATCGGGGCCGGAGCGAAGCGCAGCCCTGGACAGCCCGGGCCGAAGGCAACGCCCTCATCTCCTTGTGGCAGCGCGGGTCACTGACATGCTGGTTTTCACAAGGTTTGCCGGTAAATCTTTCGGGCACCTTGTGAAAATGAAAGAACGTTCGATACCTTTGGCTGATTGGTTTTAAATCTCTATGGCTAAAGAAATTAAGTCTCTCGTTCCTAAGACTGATGTTGTACTAATTGGTGCCGGTATTATGAGCGCTACACTGGGCATCATTCTCAAAGAGCTCGACCCCGAAATCTCCATCCAGATATTTGAGAAACTAGAGCAACCGGGGCTGGAAAGTTCTGATGCCTGGAACAATGCAGGGACCGGTCACTCTGCCTTCTGCGAACTGAACTACACTCCACAGAAGCCGGGAGGAGGTATTGACATCTCGAAGGCAATCAAGATTTGCCAGGACTATGAGGTATCACGCGAATTCTGGGCTTACCTCGTTGAGAAGGGTTATGTCAGCGACCCTTCATCGTTCATCCGATCAGTGCCGCACATGAGTTTTGTGTGGGGCAAAGAGAATATCGAATACCTCAAAAAGCGCCACGAGCTGATGACGCAAAGCGTGTTATTTAAAGGCATGCAATACACCGAAGACCGAGACCTGATTACCCAATGGGCACCGCTGATCATGCACAAGCGGGAGACAAAAACTCCGGTGGCTGCGACCAGCATTGGCATAGGGACCGATGTGAACTTTGGTGCGCTAACGCGCCAGATGATTGCCAAGCTTGCTTCAATGCCCGGAGTAACCGTTCACTATAACATTGAAGTTGAAGACATAGACCCGTATAAGAAAGGTGGCTGGATTGTGGAAACGAAAAGCATGATTACGGGTAAGAAAGAAGACTGCCTCACGAAATTTGTTTTCATTGGAGCTGGTGGCGCCACGCTGCATCTGTTGAAAGATGCGGAGATCAAAGAACGCAAAGGTTACGGTGGGTTTCCCGTGAGCGGGCTTTGGCTGAAATGTAATAACGAAACGTTGATTGCCCAGCACAACGCTAAGGTGTATGGTAAAGCCTCGCTTGGCGCGCCACCGATGTCTGTTCCGCACGTTGACACCCGGATGATTGATGGCAAGAAAGAATTGCTGTTCGGGCCATTTGCCGGTTTCTCTACGCGCTTCCTCAAGACAGGTTCGCGACTGGATCTTGCAAAATCGTTCCGCATCGACAACGTGCTGCCCATGGTATCGGCAGGATTAAGAAACGTGCCGCTAACAAAATACCTGATAGAACAGGTGCGGCTTTCGCATGAAGATCGCGTTGAGGTGTTGAAAGAATACGTACCGTCTGCCAGGAAAGACGACTGGGAGCTGAAGCAAGCCGGCCAGCGCGTTCAGGTGATCAAAAAAGATGAGGGCATGAAAGGGAAGCTGGAATTTGGAACTGAAGCAGTTGTGGCTGCGGATGGAAGTGTCGCTGCACTTTTGGGCGCATCCCCCGGTGCATCGACTGCAGCCGCAATCATGTTCAGCATTTTGCCAAAGTGTTTTAAGAAGGAAAGCAAGTCAGAGGCATGGCAAGCGAAGTTGAAGGAGATGTCGCCCTCCTTCGGCATGTCACTAGCCAATAATGAGGCGTTGGTACAGCAAACACGGACACGCACAAGCAAGATATTGAAGCTGGAGGCCTAAGCCGTACGACCATCCAGCCTTTCGCCAGATTTTCGACTTTGGTCTTCGTCAACGTGCCCACGGGACACACCGTTCGGAAATATTCGATCGCACGCCAATTCTATCTTACCTGAACACTGAACGCCTTTTATCTACAAAACTTAAACGAATCAGGTTGGGGTCCGTTGCGCAGACATAGTCGACAATGGCCGCAGTGACGCTTCTGGCGCTGGAAAACCCAGTGGCCTTGACTCCGTTGATTGCGTACCGGGATTACGCGCCTGCTTCGGATAAACGCTGAACGAAAGCAGAGATGCAAGCAGGTATCCAGCTTTCAATCGGGAAGGTCAGTACGAGAACGCACGACAGATATTTTTGGACTCCAGTTGTGAGCGCTGGTTGCTGGAGACTCCACTGTTTGCGGGGTATTCATCGAGGCACCCGAAACAAAAATATTTTAGCGTGCGCGACTCATCTGGTTATTTTGCGTTAAGTTCAATTCCAGAAATGCAGAGACAAATATCAATGTAAAAATGGAAAAGCAACCTCACACTTCTGACGATGAGCGGACAAACTTTATACACCCGTTTGGAGAGAATAAAAAAGAGATTTACGAGATCTTTAACAGCGCAGTAAAATTGGTTGTGGAGACCCTCGCATCCGCAGGCACACGCCCCCTCCTGCCTAACGATCGAAATGTTCCTCATCATTTCCCGTTGCCGCAGCAACCCGCAGGGAGCAAAGTGATGCAAGCGGAACTTGAACGCATCGCTGCACTTAGTCTCAACGCGGGCAATCCGAATTACATCGGGCACATGGACAGCATGGCCTCCACATACTCAATCATCGGAAGCCTGGTTTCTGCAGCGCTCAACAACAACATGTTCAGTCTTGACATGTCGCCTTACTTTTCACGATTGGAGCGTGCTATTACGGCTGGCTTCAGCCAACTGTTTGGCCTGCCTTCTACAGCCGGGGGAGTAATAGTGAGCGGAGGTACCTTATCGAACATTCAAGCAATTATCGTTGCCAGGAACACCCAGCTGGGAACAAATGATGGAGACATTTCGAAGTCACAAAAGAAACTTGTGTTCTTTGCCTCGCAGCACGCACACATCAGCTTGCAAAAAGCTGCGATGATAGGTGGGCTTGGCGCTGAGGCTTGCGTCAGAATAGGGACTGATCGAAACGGCAGGATGGATGTTGACGACCTCAATGCAAAAATAGAGAAGTGCATCGCTGACGGATGCATTCCGTTTGCCGTCTGTGCGACACTCGGGACAACGGTGACGGGAAACATTGATCCCATCTATGACATTGCCCAGGTGACCAGACGATTTGGGCTCTGGCTTCATGCCGATGCAATCTACGGAGGTGCTATCATTCTGTCGCGGAAAGAAAAACATCGTCTGCGCGGAATTGAACTAGCCGACTCGATCAGCTTCAATCCGCAGAAATGGCTGCATGTGGCAAAAACGTGCTCTCTGCTCCTGTTCCGTGACCATGCAGCGATGCAAAAGCATTTTTCAATGAAAGCATTTTATACTAAATCGGCCAACGACTTTGTGAACATCAGTGAGCTGAACATACAGGGAACAAAGCATGCCGAAGTGCTGAAGTTGTGGCTGAGCCTTCTCTCGATCGGATTAAACGGTTATGAAACGATGATCGACCGAGCCTACGAAATTACCAGGATGTTCGTTGCGCGACTAAGTACCGTACCAGATATCGAGTTTGCCTCCGAACAAGAAATGAATATCCCTACATTCCGCCTCCGTGCGCATTCAAACGAAGCATCCGATCAGCTGAACCGGGAATACAATACCTATGTGCTGGAAAAATATAATGTGTTCTTTTCACTCGCCACGTTCAACGGACGGCTCTGGCAGCGCACGATCTTACTCAACCCATTTATTGATGAGCGGGTGATTGACACCGTATATCGATCGATTGTAGAGTTTCGCGCACCATAAAAAACCGAATCGGATCCGGCATTCATGAGCGCCATGATAGAAATTCAATTTATAGGATCCTTGACTCGGAGTAAAGGTCGTAGGCGGCCACCATCGATTCCCTTCCAACGCCAGACGGGTAACGATCGTACCCGCCTAACTCCTCGCGATCTTCCGCGTAAGCAGCGCGGTAATTTGATTCATACTCATCCCAGATCACCAGAAGGTACTTATACCCCATGTTACTGCTCCTTCCTTTTTCAAGCCAGGAATTGAAAATTTCTTCGTTAAGTGATTTTGGGAAAGCTGCTCCTTCAAACATGGTAACATCAATGTGGCAGGAAAAATAGGAAAAGAATGGCATGATGCAAGCCTTCGTTGCTACGGACCCTGAACCAATCATCGAATTTGTTTGAAGCAGTGTGACATGCAGACAATATAACGCGAGCGTTGTCTTTGGCATCGCAGGCGGAGACCAACCGCACACAGGACTGTCGCGGTCTTTCATTCGTTTATCAAAATTAGTACCTTAACAGCAACTCTAAATTCACCACTCCGAATGGCCTACAGCACTGTTCTTGCCGATCGTGTGAGAGATTACCTCGGCTCTATCCCAAAATTGAAAGTGGAAGAGAAAGCAATGTTTCGCGGACTTGCCTTCATGGTAAAGGGAAAAATGTGCGTGAACGTGAGTGGAGAAAACCTGATGTGCCGGTTTGAGCCTGCTCTTGAGGAAGAAGTGTCTGCACGACCCGGGTTCCTGCCGATGATCATGCGGGGGCGCCAACTCAAAGGCTATTGTTATGTGAGCGAAGACGGCTATCGATCGAAAGGCAACTTTGAATACTGGATTAAGTTATGCCTCGATTTCAATGAGAAAGCAAAAGCTTCGAAAAAGAAGAAGGCCAGGGCAAAATAATTGGCCCGTAACAAGGTCGCCAAGAAGAGACCGCACCAGCTGCCGACATAGCCGCCTGAAACCTGAATCATGCAACCTGCTACTTGCCGCCCTCTAGCACCACATACTTGATATTTTTGCGGTTATAGGTATAGGAAATGTGAAC
>DASWTP010000031.1:0-2250 GCA_036402075.1 Chryseosolibacter sp.
CCGGGATTTGAAAGTAATCCAAATGCGATGTTTGTGTTATGGAAGGATCATACATCGATCAAGGAGGCAACCGAAATCAATTCACACGCGGCAAATTTCGATACCAACTACCTTAAATATGTTGGAGGGATTTATTCTTCCGAATGGTTCTGGGCAAAGTTGCTGCATGTATTAAGAGTGGATGACCAGGTCAGAAATGCATGTTATTCATGGGTCGAGCATTGTGACTGGATTCCATTTCTCCTGACCGGTGGAGATGATGTGACGAAGTTGAAACGCGGAGTTTGTTCTGCAGGTCACAAGGCATTGTGGGCTGAAGATTTTGGCGGACTTCCACCAGACAGTTTCTTTTCCTCGCTGGATCCTCTTCTGAAAGGATTTACCTCAAGACTTTTTACGACAACGTATACTTCGGATCAGTCCGCAGGAAAGCTGAGCCACTCATGGGCTGAAAGACTTGGATTATCATCTGACACTGTAGTGGGTGTCGGTGCATTTGATTGTCACATGGGTGCCGTGGGTGGACAGATCGAGCCTTATTATCTGAGCAAGGTGATGGGCACTTCCACCTGCGACATGATGGTGATTCCCAGAGATGAGATGAATGGAAAGTTGGTTCGGGGGATCTGTGGTCAGGTGGATGGCTCGATAATTCCCGGCATGATCGGTCTCGAAGCGGGGCAGTCCGCTTTCGGAGACACCTACGCGTGGTACAAAAATCTGTTAGCCTGGCCGTTGAAACTGCTGAGCGAATCGGAGTTTGTTTCACCAGAGACTGCTTTCAAGATCAGCAGTGAAATCTCCGATAAACTAATATCTGCCCTTAGTCTCGAGGCCTCAAGGCTTCCAGTACAGGAAGACGATGAGTTGGCGATCGATTGGCTGAATGGCCGCAGAACTCCGGATGCAGATCAAACCCTGAAGGCCGCTATTGCTGGATTAAGCTTAGGTACGGATGCGCCACGGCTATTCAAGACCTGGGCCGAGGCCACATGCTTTGGGGCACGGGCGATTGTTGACCGGTTCAGCGATGAGGGCATCCCGGTAAAAGGTTTGATCGGCCTCGGAGGTGTTGCCCGCAAGTCGCCTTACATTATGCAGATGATGGCCAATGTGATGAACAAGCCGATCCGCATTCACAAGTCAGAACAAACTTGCGCACTCGGTGCCGCGATGTTTGCCGCGACAGTTGCGGGGATCTATCGGAGGGTGGAAGAAGCGATGCATGCCATGGGACAAGGCTTCGACATGCAATTTCAACCAGAGTCGAAAGTTGTGCAAACGTATCAGACTCGTTATGAAAAGTATAAGGCGTTTGGAGCATCGATTGAGCATTCTGAATCATTTCACGCGCTGGCACCCTTATGATGGAAATAAAAAAATCATCGACAACCCGGTATGAAGCAATCAAGGTTGCTGCGTACAATGCAAACATGCAGTTGCCTAAGCTTGGTCTTGTATTGTTTACGTTCGGAAATGTCAGTGCTGCCGATTACAACGAAGGCGTCTTTGCAATTAAGCCAAGCGGTGTCCCCTATGAAGAATTGTCACCTGAAAAAATGGTGATCGTTGACTTTGATGGGAATACAGTAGAAGGGAAGCTGCGTCCTTCTTCTGATACAAAGACACATGCGGTATTGTACAAGCATTGGCCGAAGATCGGTGGCATTGTACACACACATTCTACCTACGCAACCGCCTGGGCACAAACACAGGTCGACATTCCCATTTTCGGGACAACTCACGCAGATCACAACACCGTAGACATTCCGTGCGCTCCACCGATGGATGATAAAATGATTGAAGGAGACTATGAATATGAAACAGGTTTTCAAATCATGAACTGCCTCAAGCAAAAACAACTTTCATACGAGGAAGTTGAAATGATCTTGGTTGGGAACCATGCGCCCTTTACCTGGGGAAAAACCTGCGAGAAGGCTGTTTACAACAGCGCAGTGCTGGAGAGTATTGCCGAAATGGCTTTTCTCACCCGGCAGATCAGGCCCGATGCACCACGTTTGAAAGACTCGCTTATCAAAAAGCATTTCGAGCGCAAGCATGGGCCAAATTCATATTATGGTCAGAATAATTAACGTACTCCACCGCCACAATGATTGATCTAAAAAAACTTGAAGTTTGGTTTGTCACCGGAAGCCAGTTCCTATACGGAGAGGAGACACTGCGTCAGGTAGCTGCACATTCCCAGCAAATAGCGAAGGAACTAAATGCATCTTCACGGATTCCTGTATC
>DASWTP010000032.1:0-12055 GCA_036402075.1 Chryseosolibacter sp.
CATCAACGTCCCGATGACAGTCATCACGGTAGCCCCAACCAATTGAAAATTTTGCGCGATGACAGGAGAGGAGGTGATCAGGTCCTCAAACACGACTGCAATCAAGGCATACGGATACTCGATTATGGCAACGGCAATTGCAAAGCGCATAGCAACTTTCACTTTGCTCTCAAGGCCGAGCTGAAGCACGAGTATGTTTAGCGTTCCCGGGGGGATTGACCCGATAAAACTGAAGACGAGGCCAACGATAAATACCTGAAATAGCACGTGGGGAAGCTCTTACTTGACGATCTCTTTATTGGCAGTCCGCCATTCATTAAGCCCCTCGGCAAGAACATAGACTTTCTCAAATCCGTTGGCGCGCATCATCGTGGCTGCTTTGTCGCTGCGTACGCCCGATGCGCAATAAACATATACCGGGATGTTCTTATCAAGCTTATCTATCTGGTCCTTAAAATCGTTTCCGTTGAAATTCGCAAGCACAGCATTACGGATATGGCCCTCATTGAATTCGTCAGGTGTGCGCACGTCAAGAATCACTTTTTCTGAATTTTCGGAAATTCCTTTTTCGAACTGCTCAGCATTGAGGGAGAACTTTTCAGACGATTCTTTCTCTCTGCATCCCGCAATTGAGATGATAAGGAGGAAAATATAGAAGCTTCCTGTTTTCATTAGGCTGTGAAATTAATAACGCGAATGTACAGGAAATGAACGACTCGTTAAAGTCGCGAGGGCGAGTTATCGCAGGCCGGTAAAAGATTCTACTTCGACACCGAATATAACCAGGAGCAGAAGTCGGGCTCGGCAAAAGCTTTCACCCAGCTCCCCACGTGATTTGCATCCGGATAAATCTTGAGCGAGACAGAAGCTCCTGAACTTTTTAACGCATGAGCCATTTTTTCAGACTTGTCGCTTGTGACGATGTCATCTTTCTTACCTGCATAAATTTTCCACTGCACTTTCGCCATCCTGTTCGACCGGGTTAAATCACCATCGCCAGAAATGGCAATCGCAGCGGCAAACATATCGGGATTTCGCGCTACCATTTCGTATGTGCCGTAAGCGCCCATCGACATACCTACCAGGTAAATGCGCCTTCGATCAACATTATTCGTTGATGCAAAATCCGTAATTAGGTTTTTCAGCGTTTCCATGGGGAATTCATCAGGCCAGCGGTAGTCGGGAGGACATTGCGGGAAAATGACAAATGAAGGATGTTTTGCACGCGTGCTGTCAGCTTGAAAAAGTGATGCACCCCATCGCAGCTGTTTTTCATTATCGAAGCCTCGTTCGTCAATTCCGTGAAGGAACACGACTAGCGGATACTTTTTATTTTTATCAAACTTCGCAGGCACCATCACACGATAAGGCATTGAGGAATACTTTGCATGCTGATAGTACGCACTATCCGCAAAATCCAGGGACGAGCCCCCAGGTAGCGCTGTTGAATCCGAGATGTTTTTTAACGAATCTGATTCGGATTCAGTCTTTGACGTAGCGGCTGTAGAGTCCTTCTTCAGCTCAGTCGCAGCCGGTGTTGGTACGATTTCTTCGTCTTTGCAGTTCCAGGCGGTAAGGGACACCACCGCCAGTAACAACAGTAACACATTTCTCATGAGGGAATCATTTGCGTTGATTCCTATAACACGAGAACCCGCGAAAAATGATAAGCGTCCGGGCAAATTTCCGTGCAATGATCAATTTCAACGATAAGTTGTGGAACACGAACACATGGCTATGCCTACTTACTCGCTAACTGGCCAGGATTAAGGCTGCTTAACGAACCTTACATTTTTAACCCTGCCGCTCGAGACTTTCATCCCGGATATTTTTGAATCTTTATCACGGGTAAACTCAATTTTTCCCATGAACCAGGTATTTGTGGTGAATTCATCACGGGCCGTTAGCGTAAGATCAGTTGGATCGTGGCGAATGTGGTTAGCCGTCAGCGTGTCGTCTTTTATCGTGATCCGATAGCTTGTCTCGAGCTCTGGGCTATAATACGTTCCCACGTACGCAGCCAGATCAGTTGTTTTCGGATCGAACGGTTTAAGGCGAGGGGCGACCAGCGTAGTTCCGCCCTGGTAAAACACAAACTGGCTAACACGATTGTCAGAGGGCTTCGGGAAGGTGATCCGGATGCCAGCCTGATCAAACACAAATTCACTTTCCGAGCTGGCTGTCAGGGGAAATGAAGACTGACCCGTTGCCCTTGCCGTAAGTGTTCCATTATCGAGCTTTACGGTCACAACCATGTCAGGCGTAAGCTGGTACTGGCCCTCGTATAATTTCAAAAGGGCTTCACTGACTTTGAATTCCTTCTGCGTTTTTTTTGCTTCTTCCTTTTTTGGTTCTTCTTTCAATACTCCGGCAAGGCACACGTCTGCAATTTTGTAAGCCAATCCACCGGGGTTAAATGATGCCATGTTGCCCAGGACTACGATCGTGTATTTTTGCTCAGGAAAACGCAGGAGGTAGCTTCGGTAACCCGCATCACCGCCTGAGTGCGCTATCGTTCTTACTCCCTTGTATTTCGACATATCTTGGCCGAACGCATATGAGATAGTATCGCCTTCGTTGAGAATGCCACGTTCCTCCATTTGCTTCATCACGTTGGCATTTCCAACCTTCATTGTATAAAAATTGTTCGACCATTTTACAAGGTCTTCCGCGGTTGTAAACAAGCTGGTAGCCCCAGCGTTTGCATAGCTCAGAACGCTTTTCTTTATTCCATCCGGTGAATCGTGAAACGAATATGCTCTGTTTTTGACGACCTTCTCGTGATCGTCATAAAAGAGGGTGTTATTCATCTGGAGAGGCTCGAAGATATTTTGTTTACACCATCCGGCAAATGTTGTTCCGGTGACGCGGCTGACGATCTCGGCCATGAGCGTGTAGCCTGTATTGCAATAGCTGAACTCGTCACGAGGCTTGAAGTTGAGTTCGTCCTGGCGGCTGATCAATCGAAGGACCTGGTCTTTCGTAATCACGTCATCCAATCGCCATCCCGCCAACGCAAGAAGGTTCCACTGATCGCGCAATCCACTGGTATGATGAACCAGGTGCCTTATGGTGATTGTGTGGCCAAAGTCTTTCAATTCCGGCAAGTATTTCCGAATGTCATCGTTGAGCGAAATCTTTCCCTGGTCTGCCAGCAAGGCGATAGCGAATGCGGTGAACTGCTTCGAGACTGAAGCAACATGGAAGATGCTTGCCGGAGAATTGTTGATGTCGTACTCAGGGTTGGCGGATCCATACCCCTTGCTGAAGAGAATGCGATCTGCTTTTGCAACAGCAACGGTAAAGCCTGGCTTTCCTTCCACTGCCAGGTCTTTTGCCAGCTTGTCAATCTTATCTGAAAGTTCCTTTTCTGAAACCTGGCCGCAGGCGAGGCACGTTAATGATACAAACGCGAGGGTTAACAGTTTGAATTTCATAAAATGCTGATGATGAATTTTTAAAGTAAACAATTTGAAACACGTTTACAACTCAATAATTCACCAACGGCTCACGTCAGGTATAATTCCGCACCCCGGCATATACTTTAAAACCGGCCTCTCTGAGGCAACGAGTTGCCCAGGTTATTGTTCTAACCGCGCCCTGTCATCGTCCGTGAAATCTACAATCGCATAGCGTTGGGTACCTGTAATGGTAATCTCGTCAAGAACGTCAACAATATTTTCATACTTAGACTTGTCAGTAGGCTTGATCAAAACCATTACCTTGGGATTTGCCTTTTTATGGTTCAAGAGCAATTCCCGAATCCCTTTGTTCAAATAATTTGTCGTTTCGACTTTTCCATCAAGGCCGTCCCACCAGTAAACCTTACCTTCTTCTGCCAGCACCAGGTTCATGACGTTCCTCGGGCTGATGGGCGCCTGTGGCCCTGAGTTATCAGGCATCGGCAGCGGAATCACGTAAGGATCGTTGAAGGTTGTTGTCAGGATGAAAAATGTCAATAACAGGAATGCAAGGTCTACCATTGGCGTCATGTCGATTTTTGTGGACCGTTTTGTTGCACGGATTCGGCCTTTGGAAACATCTGAAGCGTTTTGCGAGATCTCTGCCATAATGCGTTTGGTTTTTACCAAGGATGTTCTGGTGGTAATAATTCCATAATTTCACATGAAAAATTGGTTGGAAATGTTTGAAGTCGATCCCTCTTGTCGGTTTTTATTTAAGCCTGTAAGTTCGTAACTTCCATTTCTTGTCCAGAGCTGTCAAGTCGTTGTCTTATCCACCCAAATCCACCGACTATGAAACCTTTCCATTGCCAGATCCTGATGTTCCTTATGTTTGTTGCCGCGTTTGGTTGCCAGACAAACCGGGAAGCCGCGCAAATCCAGCAGGAGCTGGAGGCTATCAATCTTTCGCGGGGTGAAATTGCCCTCTGCGGCACTAACCAGTTTGGTGAAGTAAAATTCGGCCTTTCGTGTTCGGAAAAAGTGCGAGACGACTTTAACCTGGCGACAGCGCTGCTTCACTCATTTGAGTATGTTGAGGCAGAGAAAGTATTTGCACGCGTCATCGATGCGGATCCCAGTTGCCTGATGGCGTATTGGGGTGTGGCGATGAGCAATTACCATCCACTGTGGGCTCCACCTACGACAGATGAGCTGACCAAAGGATCGAAGACTATAAAACTAGCGCGTACACTCGAAGCAACTGCGGATCGCGACCGCGAGTACCTTGAAGCTGTGGCAACAATTTTTGATGACTTTGAAAACCTCGACCATAAAACTCGTGTCGGCAAGTTTGTGCAAGCTGCTGAGGCGATCTATAAGAAATATCCAGACGATAAGGAGGCTGCCATCTTCTACGCCCTGGCATTACGCGCCTCTGCCGACCCTGCAGACAAAAGTTTCACAAACCAGCTTCGGGCAGGAGAGATCCTTGAGTCCCTTTTTCCGAATGAGCCTAACCATCCGGGCGTTGCCCATTATTTGATTCATAACTACGATTATCCGGAGCTGGCAGAGAAAGGGCTGGATGCTGCCCGTAGGTACGCTTCTATTGCATCGAATTCAGCGCATGCTCAGCACATGCCTTCCCATATCTTTACGCGTCTCGGCCTCTGGGACGAGTCGATCCAATCGAATACAAACTCAATGGCGGCCGCCAAATGTTATACCGAAAACCTTGGACGCACCGGACACTGGGATCAGGAACTTCACGGCCTGGATTACATCGTTTATGCATACCTGCAGCAGGGTCGCGATCGCGAGGCCAACTTCCAGGTAGAATACCTGGCTACAATAGATTCTGTTTTTCCACTCACATTCGTAAACGCCTACACCTTTGCAGCTGTGCCTGTGCGCTATGCGCTTGAGCGTAAAGATTGGAACCAAGCCGCTTCGCTTGAGCTTCGGCCAGCCAGTTTTCCATGGGAAAAGTTCGAGTGGCAAACCGGGATTCACCACTTTGGAAAACTGCTAGGCTACGTTCATCTCAACGATATAAAGGCAGCGAAAGTTGAGTTGGAGACGCTGAAGAAAATTGAAGCTTCATTAAAGGAAAGCAAGAAGGATTACGAAGCCAACCAGACCGCCATCCAGATTGCGGCTTCAGAGGCATCGATCTTATTCGCTTCGGGCAAACGCAAGGAAGGGCTTGCACGGATGCAGGCTGCGGTTGACATGGAATATGCCACCGAAAAACACTCCGTTACACCAGGCGAGGTTGTGCCCACACTCGAACTCCTCGGAGACATGCATATGCAGACCGGTGATTATGCGAAGGCTATGAATGCATATGTGGCGAACTTGAAAATAAGACCCGGCCGATTCAATTCTGTCTATGGTGCTGCGTCTGCGGCTAAAAAATCAGGAGATAAGGTGAATGCCCGGAAATATTTCGAGCAGCTACTCGAACTGACAAAAGCCAGCGACAAATCAAGGCCGGAAATTAAAGAGGCGCTAAGTTTTACTGGTGAGTCGGTCTGAGGGAACGCCCTAACGCCTGCGGATGCGTTCTCGGAAAATTTTCATCCAATCATGGTTGAACATTGGTTCACGCATTCTTAATCAATCGACCTTGCTGGTGTCGATACGCGTTGGCCTGGCGGTCCCTTTCACGATGGATGACGCACTCATGGCAATGGCACGGATGATCTCAGTCATGTTTTGCGTATTGATGGTCTCGAACTCATCATTCACTGTGTGATACAACTTGTCGATATCGATTTGATCGGTCGAAATTGTGTGGGCCGGAACGCCAAGCCGCGCAAGTGTTGCGTTGTCTGATCTGTAAAACAAATTTTGATCAGGATAAGGATCAGGATGAAAATTTACCGGTGAGCCCTTGAGATTCTGTTGGAGTATGGCTCCAAAGTCAGAGCGTTCAAAACCACTGATAAACGCTGCGTTTGCACCCCACTTGGAAGGTTTTCCGATCATTTCAATGTTAAACATGGCCACAACATCGTTCGGGTTCACGTTTGTCGAGAAATATTGAGATCCGAAGCCACCGATTTCCTCAGCCGTAAATGCAACAAAGATCAGATTTCGCGTAAGCTTCTTCTCACGTTTAAAATGATCGGCAAGCATGATGACTGCCGTAGTTCCCGAGGCATCATCATCCGCGCCATTGGCAATTGAATCACCATCTACCGGAGGCAGTATCCCGATGTGGTCATAATGAGCCGAAAAAATCACAGACTCCTTCGTGGGCTGTGCAGCCTTAATCTGACCGACAACATTGGTCATCACAATATTCTCCTTCTCCTGCGAAAACTTTGCATTAAGGGTTGATACAACGGTATCATTCGAAAGGACAAATAGCTTTGATCCTGATTTGCTGCCTGCATTCAGGATCCGCTTTTTCGAAAGCCACTCCTGCAGCGCTCTGAAATGTGCTGTGTGGGCAGTGTCGACAAGGACAAATGCGTCCGTTGTGTCGCGCGAAAGTTTTCGGAACGTTTGAAACAGGTTGTCCGCCTTTCTGATCCGGTGAACGTTGCCAGGACGACTCCATTCGCCTGCCTCGTTGGAGGAGTAGACCAGAATGTTCTTAGGCTCAACCGATTTGGCATTCGCAATTACTGCTACACCTGTCACACCAATCATTTCCTTTGTAAACGACTGGCGGAAAGATGTTAATCCATCTAGTGGCGAAAGTCCAATGCGTTTGAACTCTGATTCAATAAATACAACTGACTTCTCAAGCGTGGCAGGATCGGTGGCTGACCTTCCCATCTTATCGTCTGCTGACAGGTTCTTAAGAATCCGGTCAACTTCCGATTTGGTAACGATCGTCTTTTGTGCGAATCCGGTTGTTTGAAGAAGCGCTACGATGAGCGCGAATGCTAGTTTTCGGCCAGGTTTATACATGGACGTGAAGATAGCACTACTCGTCAGAAATCAAAACGTGACCGGGTCACAAGCCTTTGGTTACACGTCCTTCAAGAAGATTCGAAAACTGGTCGGAATAGATCTGTTTGCCTTTCCTGAAAAAAGTCAGAACATTTTGCTGCGAATTCACCACCAGGCTGTCACCGGCCTCCCAGCGTTCTGCACCCGGCATTATGAACTGAAGGTGGCCTACTGTGTTGGTTTCATTGAATCGTAGTCGCGTGTGATGAACGAGCGTTTTTGCCAGGCTGTCCTCTGCGGAGTAGTTAATCGTTCCGTTTGTAATCGAACAATAAACAGTGCCTGGACCGGGTTCATCGTTATTAAGTTTAACGGAGTCCACGCGCGAGGAGAAATCATAGAAAAGCATGCTGGCGTAACGGCTTCGCTCTTCCTCGAGACCAGCTGAAAAGTTATAAATCTTATAAGCTGTTCTTCCAACGAAGAATAACACAATAAAAACGCCAAGCAATAGGAGAGTCGTTCTGCGGTTCATAGGTCTTTTACAGCTGAACGTCATCAAAAACCGCGTATTGCAGTGTTTTGTAGAAATTTTCTACCTGTAAGGGTTATAGCATGACAAAGCATTTTTGTAAATTGGATAAACGAAACCCCAACCTATTGAACGTTGACCAGCAAATCCAGGGACACCTCACTACGGTGCGCGGTCAAAGCAATTTCGAATTGCTAGCCAACACCGTGCAACATCTTTCCATGGCGCGCAAGATCGAGGAGGTGATGGCAATCGTTCGTACTGTTGCCAGACGCCTCACCGGTGCTGACGGTGCTACGTTCGTTTTACGCGATGGCGACAAATGCTACTATGCAGACGAAGATGCAATTAGCCCGCTCTGGAAAGGAAATCGGTTTCCGATGCAAACCTGCATCAGTGGATGGGTGATGCAAAACCGCTTGTCAGCCACTATCCCCGACATCTACAAAGACGACCGGATTCCACACGAAGCGTATCGCCCAACGTTTGTTAAAAGCATGGTGATGGTTCCCATTCGCAGATTAAATCCACTTGGCGCTATTGGGAACTACTGGGCAACGCCTCACGAACCAACTTCGGAGCACGTAAGGACCCTTCAGGCCTTAGCTGACATCACTGCGGTCTCAATCGAGAACATCAATGTTTACAATGAACTTGAAAAACGTGTGCGCGACAGAACCGCAGAGCTTGAACTCGCTAACAAAAATCTTTTTGCAGTAAATCGCGAGCTGGAAACATTAGTTTATTCGCTCTCCCACGACTTGCGCTCACCGCTTCGCAACATCAATTTCAGCCTTGGCATGCTGCTCGATCACCTCGATGGCCACGTAGATGAAACCGCTCAAGACCTGGCCAATAAAATGTATTCGAAAATTGGCAATGCCCAGGTGTTGATCGATGACCTCATCACGTTGTTTACCATGAGTAAACAAGAGCTCGTCAAACGGCAAGTTAATATGAACGAGCTTGTGGAGGAGGTATACCAGGAGCTGACCCAGCATGAATCAAACCGAAAGATCGACCTGCACCTGGCAGACTTGCCTGAAATTGCGGCCGATCGAACATTGCTGAAGCAGGTGTGGGTGAACCTTCTTTCAAACGCGCTCAAATATTCGCGGTTGAAGCCCGAAACGAAATTAAGTGTGGGCTTCCAGAGACAGTCAGACAGTATCGTTTATTTCGTTGAAGACAATGGCGTTGGTTTCGAAATGAAATATTACGACAAGATTTTTGCACCCTTTCAGCGCCTACACACAATAGGCGACTTTGAAGGGGCAGGAATCGGGCTCTCCATCGTGCAGAAAATTGTTTCGCGGCACTTAGGCAAGGTGTGGGCGACTTCAACGCCTGGCCAGTCAACCACGTTCTTCTTTGAACTCCCTATTGGAAATTGAATCTGGCTTTTGATCCTCGTTCTTAATGATGGCGTGGATATTCGGGGCGTATGCCTCGCTAAACAGGATGCGTTTTGAGCCCAACGTCAGCTAATGCCGTTCGATCTTATCAATTTTCTAAAGAGATTCACTTCAGAAGGTTTAAGATGAGGTAGTGTTACGCCTTCGGCAGTGAAACCGTAAAATGGCTTCCTTTCCCAAACTCAGAGGCAACGTGGATTTGTCCGTGCAGGGCTTCTACCTGAGTTTTGACAAGATAAAGGCCGAGTCCCTTGCCTTGCACGTGCGTGTACGTCCTCTTATACAAATGAAAGATCTCGTGAAGGCGGTCTGGCGGAAGGTTTATGCCAAGGCCGGTGTCTCTGACTTCAATGACAATAGTTGTCTCCGTCTCATGGGTGGTGATATTAATAAGAAGAGGCCGTTCCGGGTCACGATATTTAATGGCGTTTGATATGAGGTTGTAAAGAATACTCTGGATATACCCCTTAACAGCGATGACCGTTGTCGCATTCAGCGTGAGGGTAATCTGCGCATGCGATTTCTTTAGCTCATCTGTAAGGTCGGACAAGTTGTGCTGAATCACTTTTGCAACATCAACCTGCTCGACCACCATATCGGATCCTCTGCGAAGGTCGATGATCTGGCTTAAGTCATGAATGATCTCATCGAGTCCCATGGTAGACTCGCGCAGGTACAGCATCAGCTGTTCCCGTTCCTCGTCATCGCCCTCTGCTCCAAGCAAATTAATGAGGCCCAATATGCGGGCTACTGGCGCGCGCATGTTGTGAGAAACAATATAAGAGAATTGCTCAAGGTCGTTATTCTGATTGATCAGGTTCTTTACCGTTTCTTCCAGTTCGACCGTGCGTTGCTTTACTTTCTGTTCGAGGCTTTGATTGATCAGCCCGATGTCACGGTTTTTTTCTTCCACGAGCAGCTTCTGTTTTTCGAGGAGCTCGTGCGTACTGGTTAGCTCTTCATGTTGCTGGCGAAGTTCTTCGTTCTGCACTTCAATCTCCTGGTGCTTCTGCATGAGTTCGATTGTGCGGTTGCGAACGTTCTCCTCGAGCCACGTTTTCTGCTTTTCAATCAGGGCAAGCCGTTGCTGCCTTTCTTCTTCACGACCGAGACGAATCAGGTTGATCCTGTCCGCCAGCGCAAATGATATCAGCAACACTTCGAATAATGTTCCGAAGACCGCAGCATTAAAGGTAAAAGTGTTTATCGGGATCCATTGGTTCAATGCAGAATTCAATATGAGAATACCGATGAAAAACGCTCCCCACCCGAAGATGTAGAAACGCGCTTGCATAATTTTCTTGCTGTATGCCGCAAGGCCAAGAACAAACAACCAGACACAAACTATAATGCCAACATACGTCCCAGTCGCGGCACTTAGTGTGAACCATCCCAAAAGACTCAACAAGGTATTGGCGGCTGGCAATACCAACAGCAACAGCGTAGGCTTATACCACTGAGGCATTGATTTCTTTACGTCAAGGAAAGCAAGGGCAAACAGGATGACAAAAATATTCGAGACACCGGCAATTCCGGGCACGTAAGAACTTAGAAAGAACAGCGAACTTCCAAACAATGTAAAGACATAACCCTTGAGAATTCCGTTGATCAGAAACTGGCAAAAAATGTGTCCGCCATAATATATATATATTGATTCACGCAGGTAGAAGAAGAAATAAATATTCAAAATCGCAATAATGGCCAGGCATCCGAAATACAAACCAAAAATGAAGTCTTCCTGGTGAGACGCCTGAATCACCTCGTCAAAGGTCGCGATCTCCAAGGGAATCATCACTCTTCGCTTATTGGCCACCCTGACATACACGGTAAGCGGAGCGTCATTGCGGGCTGCGGGTAAAGGAAAGAGCCAGGTGTTTAAACTCAGGTCGCGACCCTCTTGCACTGATTTCCTCGTCAATCCTTTTCGTTCGCCTGTGACGACTTGATCATCCTTCAGAACGTAGACATCTATCTCGTCAAGGTTTGTGTTCGGGATGGACAGATAGTACTGCAGTGTGTCCTGTGTAGCGTACGAAAATCTAACCCAGCAGGCACTCTTCGTTGGTCCAAAATTCAATGTCTGGTGACGCGATTTTTCAAAGCGTGTCTGGCCTGACATTGCCGTCAGGTTGGAGATTGTCATCGAGGCACTCAGATCAAGAAAGTATTCAGTGAATTGTCCGATGGATTGACCACCGTTTCCCTTCACAATTACAGTTTGTGACCATCCAACGTTGGAGAGCAGAAACACACATAACAATAAAGCGCACAGCCGGGTGGGGTAAAACACACTATTTGATTAAGCAGCTACAATATTAGCCAGAATTTTGGGGGCAGCGAAACGCGGTTCGCGGGATTCAACTTCTTCAACCATTTGCAAGGGGATAGTTGTAAGATTTAAGGCAAAGTTGTCGTATTTTGATCGGGGATCGACCGGAATTCCAACCCGTTGCCCAAAGACTGTGTCAATAGACAAAACAGACCACCTACCAAATGAGAAATTGTCGTGTACTACTTATTATCGCAAGTGTCCTGATTTTTGGCTGTGACAACACTGATGAAGCGCTTACTAACGAAGCGTTTCGCGAGCTCGATGGAACGTGGCTCATGACTGAACGAGGCTGGTCGCCAGGATCGGGTTACAACATTGACCCCGTACCACCCGTGCCTGCCCAGACTATCACGTTCTCGAGCCCGAAAACATTCAGATCAAACATTCAAGGATTTACTGACTTCAAGTACTATATCCTGCTTACAGACACAACAGAGGTTGCAAAACTGCACCTGTACGTAGACGA
>DASWTP010000033.1:0-37137 GCA_036402075.1 Chryseosolibacter sp.
CTCACAAATGAAAGATGGCGACATTGCAGGCCTCGCAGTGTTTCAGGATCCGTACGCTTACATCGCAGTGCAGAAGCAAAATGGTGAAGCAAGTGTAATCATGGTTAACAACGGTCGCACCGTAGCAATGAATGCGCTGACGGGAAATGAGATTTATCTGCGAGCAACTGCATCAAACGTTTCAAAGAAAGCATGGTTCGAATACAGTCAGGACAACAAAACGTTTGCGAAGGTGGGAGATGAGTTGACAATGAGTTTCAGTCTGAAAGTATTTACGGGTAACAAGTTTTGTCTTTTTAATTATGCAACGCTGGATACTGGGGGATGGGTGGATTTCGATTGGTTCAGAGTGAAGTGAGGCTATGGCTTTTGGCTATAGCTATGGCCAACAGCCATGGCGGTCGCTAATGAAGTTCTATTGCATCCATCGCCAAACATAGCGCTCATTGCGGCATAGCGGTGAAGAAGATCAAATATACTTGTAGAGTGTTGTGAATAGTGATGCATGCTCGGAAAGATCATTCTATAGCAGTAGTTGTCTGATAGCAGCGCTTTTTTTACCGCTATGGCGCGGTGTACGCAATGTTTCGCTACGAGTGTATCAGAACCTCAAGTGAAAGCTATGGCTTTTAGCTATAGCTATGGCCAACAGCCATGGCGGTCGCTAATGAAGTCCTATTGCACCCATCGCGAAACATAGCGCTCATTGCGTCATAGCGGTGAAAGACGATCAGATAGTCCTAAGAATTTTGAGAAATGTGATGCATGCTCGTAACGGTCATTTGCTCATGGCAGGAGTTGTCTGATAGCAAAGGGCTTTTTACCGCTATGGCGCGGTGTACGCAATGTTACGCTATGAGTGTATCAGAACCTCAAGTGAAAAGCTATGGCTTTTAGCTATGGCTATGGCCAACAGCCAAAAGCTTTTGGGATCAGCATTGTGAAAGAATTTTATCAGTTAACAAGAATAGAATAGTATGAAAAGATTTCTTAAACGCCAGACACTCTTATCGATTCTACTGATCCACACCACACTTGTCGCCTTTTCACAGAACGCGATCAAACGTGCGCCAAATGGGTTCGATGCAGTGCGTGAAGGCATTGCGCATGGAAAGATTGATACGGTTCTGTATGACTCAAAAACAGTGGGCACTAAGCGGAAGGCAATTGTCTACACGCCTCCGGGATACTCGAGCAAGAAGAAATACCCGGTGTTTTACCTTCTGCATGGAATTGGTGGCACGGAAAAAGAGTGGCTCACGAATGCTCAGCCTCAGGTCATCCTTGATAATCTCTATGCTGACGGAAAAGTCGAGCCGATGATCATTGTGATGCCGAACGGTCGCGCAATGAAAGATGATCGCGCCATAGGGAATGTTTTCGACAGCTTAAAGGTTCAGGCGTTCACCACGTTTGAAAAAGATTTGCTCAACGATCTCATTCCTTTCGTAGAAAAAAAATACCCCGTGCTGAAAGACAGGGAACATCGCGCTCTGGCAGGGTTGTCTATGGGAGGAGGGCAGTCTTTGAACTTCGGTCTCGGTAACCTTGACAAGTTTGCCTGGGTTGGAGGGTTTTCATCGGCTCCCAATACAAAACGGCCAGAGCTGTTGGTTCCGAATCCGGAAGAGGCCGCGAAAAAGTTGAAGCTGCTTTGGATTTCGTGTGGTATAGATGATGGCCTGTTCTCGTTCAGTCAGCGGACCCATGATTACTTGAAGCAGAAAAACGTTCCACACATCTATTATCCCGAGCCTGGCGTTCACGACTTCAAAGTCTGGAAAAACGACTTGTATCTATTCTCACAACTACTTTTCAAACCAGTCGACATAAAGAGCTTTACTCAATATGAAGCCTTGGGCAGCGCTGCATCGACAAACATTCGGTCAGCGAAGTATCCACGAGTGACGGCTGATAGTCGTGCGGTGTTTAGAATCAAAGCACCTGATGTTCAGAAAATGCAACTTGATCTTGGAAAGAAATATGACATGGTTAAAGATGCCGAAGGTTTTTGGGAGATTACAACTGATTCGCTAAAGCCGGGGTTTCATTATTATTCATTGATCATCGATGGAGTGCCAGTCGCAGATCCGGCAAGCGAATCATTTTACGGCATGGGAAGGATGGCCAGCGGAATTGAGATCCCTTTTGCGAAAGGCGGGTATTATGAAGTCAGGGATGTTCCGCATGGCGAGATCAGGACGAAACGGTATTATTCTAAAGTTTATGAGACATGGCGAACATTCAATATCTACACGCCTCCGGGTTATGATGCCAATACGTCACAACGGTATCCTGTACTGTACCTGCTGCACGGTGGTGGAGAAGACCAGCGCGGATGGCCAACGCAAGGACGAACAGACCTGATCCTCGATAACCTGATCGCAGAAGGCAAAGCAAAGCCTATGCTGATCGTGATGATGGACGGCAACGGTGGGTCTATGGCTTTTGCGGAGCAGTCGTTACGATCGTTTACATCAGAATTGAAAGACAACTTAATTCCATTCGTTGAAAAAAATTATCGTGCAGAAACCGATCAGAAGAACAGGGCGCTTGCAGGCTTATCGATGGGAGGGTTGCAGACGTTGTATGCGGGAGTTTACAACACCGATCTTTTTTCATCGCTTGGTGTGTTTAGCTCTGGATGGTTGCCAATGCAGGCTGCTATTTCCGATGCGCAATACAAGTTCATGCGTGAAAATACATCGAAGATCAACAGCGATCTGAAGCTTTTCTGGATTGCGATGGGAGGGAAGGAAGATATCGCGTGGCAGAATTGCCAGAACATGATGGCGAAATTTGATGAAATGAAGGTGAACTACAAGTACCACGAATACCCGGGAGGCCACACCTGGCCAGTTTGGCGCGAAAATCTATTTGAATTCTCGCAGTTATTGTTTAAATAAGGTATTGGTCCATAAAGGTAGATTCCTGATGGATCAACGGGCATGAATCAATTCGCGTTACAGCAAGGCCATTCGCGTGAACTCGACATGTTTAGTCACATTGTCGAGTTTACCCTTACTAAGAACAGCACGATTCAGCTCGAGTCATTTCCAGTGACGACTTCAGAAAACTTTCGGATTTATTACATCATCGATGGTAAGTTTGAATGGATCATCAACCAGAAACACTACGTTCTCTACCCAGGCGATCTCGCAGTGATATTGCCGGGACAGGAATTGGGCGGTTCCAACCGATACATGGATATCGGAACTTTTATTAAGCTCGAATTCAAAGTAGCGCAGCTCGATAGTGCAAATGGGATCAATCTTGGTGAATGGAGTAATCTTACCGAAAGTGAGCGCGTTACAGTTGGGAGGATATTGCTGATCAACAACATGTCGGTACTCAAAACGAAAGAAGCCGGAGATGTTCTTTATGAAATGCGATCCGAAGTGCTGAACCAGGAGATTGGCTACCTTACACGTGTCAACGTTCTTCTGGACACCTTGCTTATCATCATTGCCCGGCAATCTACCCGGCAGGCAAATTCCCGCAGAGACTTCCCCGGTACGTTCGCGCTGTTAGAGCAGGCGTTGCGCAAAAACCTGGCACACCAGTGGACGGTGGAAGAGATGGCAGCACACGTGGGTCTGGGTACAACCGCGTTCACGGAGAAAGTAAAAACCTACACGGGCTTTTCTCCCTTGAACTATCTCATCAACATCCGGATTTCGGAATCGATCAAGTTATTAAAAAAAGCAGATATCAATGTAACCCAGATCGCATTGGACACCGGATTTTATTCATCACAACATTTTTCAACAACATTTAAAAAATTAACGGGGTATACGCCAGGCGAATTCAGGAAGAGAAATACCCCTGCTAAATCAAGCTAGCTATGGACAACAAGGAGTGTATTATAACAGTGGAGTTAGGTACGAATGGCGTGCGAGTCATGGCCTTCACGCTCAACGGAGAAGTCATTGCCTCAATGAAAGGTTCGTATCCTACTTTTCACACAGAGCCGGATTACAGTGAGCAGGATCCTGAACAGATCTTCATCACGATGCTATATGTGCTGAAAAACCTCCTCACGGAAAAAGTCCATCCGAAACACTATCACGTTGTTTCCATGTGTTTCAGTGCATCTATGCATAGCGTTCTTCCGATTGACAAGAATGGCGAACCTTTGGGCAACGTAATTACCTGGGCTGACAACCGTGGAAAGAAAGAAGCACTGGACTTAAAGAATTCTCCGCTCGGAAAGAAAATCTACGATGCTACGGGAACTCCAATCCATCCGATGTCACCCCTCATCAAGATTGCCTGGATGAGCAGAAACGACAACGAACGTTTTGGAAATACTTATAAGTTTCTGTCAATTAAGAGTTATATCCTTCAGCAGCTTACAGGAGAATATGTCCAGGATTATAGTCTTGCATCGGCAACTGGCCTTCTCAATATTCATAAACGTTCATGGGAGCCTGACGCCTTATCGTTTGCCGGAATTAAGGCAGACGCATTACCTGATGTGATTCCGGTGTTCGCATCTCCTGGAAAGTTGCGCAAGGAGTATCAGAAATCACTTGGCCTTCCTGAAAACCTGAGACTTCTCATTGGATCGAGTGATGGATGCCTGGCAACGTTAGGCGGTGGCGTTTGGGAGGAAGGGAAGGCAACCATCACCATCGAAGACAGCGGAGCTATGCGTACTGTCGGCAAGGTTGTGATCCGTGACGAAAAGCAGCGCTTCTTTAATTATCTTCTTACCGAGAACTACTACATCTCCGGTGGTCCGACAAATAACGGTGGGGTTGTGTTCGAATGGTTTACAAAACAGTTCGGTGATTTCAAGGGACCTTTTGATATGGATCACGCGATGGAGAATTTTATGCGTGAGGCGGCAAGCGTGTCTGCCGGCTCTGAAGGCCTTATTTTCCTGCCATACCTCCTTGGCGAGCGGGCGCCCATTTGGAATGCTAACGCGAGGGGAAGTTATTTCGGAATCAATATCAAACATGAGAAGCAACATTTCGTGCGCGCTACCATCGAGGGAATTCTCTATGAAGTTTACAGCATTGGACGAATACTGGGAGAGCATCGGAAAATTGACGCGCTTACGGTCAACGGAAGCTTTGCATCGCTTCCGTTATTTGCCCAGATGATTGCCGACATTTTTAACAAGCCTGTTAATACCGGAACAAATCCTGACAGCATTGCACGTGGTGCGTATTTGTTGAGCGCGATCGATCTTGGTATTTACAAGACCATTGATGACGCAGCCCGTTCAATCGATCTGCCCGTCTCATTTAAACCGCAATCTCACAACCACATCGCTTATCAAAAGTACTTCCCCATCTTTGACCGGCTAAGCTCGAAACTTTACGATGAATTTGAGGCCATTGCCAACCTTCAACACGAACAATACCTTAACATCGGCTCATAGTGTTTTTACCGATTTTCCAGAAACGTGTAAAAAAGACACGTATTTGCGGTTTTCGATTGCGCAAACGTTTGTATAAAATTCACCGCTGGCCTTTATTGGAAGATTCCCGCCAGATCATTTTCAATCTTTATCAAAATGGAAACACCCATTCCAGAATTTTCTGACCTCAAATAATGCATTCAGGGGGTAGAAGAGAAAGGGTGCGGTCTTCCATGCAGTTACTCAATCCAATCAAACCTAACCCTTGATGTATGAAGCATCTCTATCTATTCTTTTGTGTCGTTTTGGTGGTGCACACCGGGACGCTTGTGGGAAAAGATCGTCCGGGCAACCTGGATAAATCTTCTATTCATGGTGGCACTGACAGCAAAGCGTTGTTCAGTATTAGTGGTCGTATTACGGACGAGAACGGTGTAGCCTTTCCGGGTGTTAACGTGATCGTCAAAGGCACGAACAACGGTACCAGCTCCGACTCCGATGGAAATTATTCCATTGAAGTGCCGGGACAAAACGATGTTCTGGTCTTCTCCTTTGTCGGTTACGCGACCCAGGAGATAGCAGTCACCGGTCGGACTGTGATCGATGTAACGATGGCACCAGATGTAGCCTCCCTGGATGAAATCGTTGTTACCGCGCTGGGTATCGAGAAATCAACAAAGAGTCTCGGTTACGCAACGTCCAAGGTAAACGCAAGTGAGCTGTCTGTCAATCGAACGACAAATCCGATGAACGCCCTGCAGGGAAAAATCGCGGGTGTCAACATCTCATCACTTGGTACGGGGCCCGGAGGTACATCGAAAATCCGGATCCGTGGTCAATCGTCAATCTCTGGTCAAAACAACCCGCTCATCGTAATTAACGGTGTGCCGATTGACAACACAAATTTCGGAACCAATCCAAACAACCAGGGGTCTGACGGATCAATTGGAACCCGTGGGGGTGGCGTTACTTCCGATGGTGGTGATGGTTTGCTCAGTATCAATCCCGATGACATCGAGAGCATGACGGTGCTAAAGGGAGGGGCGGCATCGGCACTCTACGGATCTCGCGCAAAGGATGGTGTGATCATGATCACAACAAAATCGAAGGGAGAAAGGCAAGGCATCGGTGTAACGTATAACGTCAACTATACCAACGATACACCGCTGGATTTCACTGACTATCAATATGAATATGGACAAGGTGAGAACGGTGTTCGTCCAACAACTGCTAATCCAACGTCAGGTCAATGGTCGTTTGGTGAACGTTTTCAACCGGGAATGACCCAGGTATTGTTTGATGGCGTAGAAGTTCCTTATGAGCCTGTGCGTGACCGGATCAAGAAGTTTTATCGCAACGGCCAGTCTACTACACACACCATCTCGCTGGCAACATCAGGCGACAAAGGAGGATTCAATTTTTCGATAGCCGATTTGAACAGCAAGGGTATCACACCCAACAATTCCTATAATCGCAAAACTGCAAACTTCGGATTTGACTATTCTTTAAGTGAAAAGTTGTCTTTCCGCGGGAACATCAACTACTCGAATGAATACAACCGGAATCCTCCGAACGTAGGAAACCAGGATAACACCATACCGGTGGCGCTTTATAACTTGTCTAATTCGATGCCGCTGGATCTTCTCGATCAGAAGAAATACAACGCGCTCGGAAATGAGTTTGTGTATTCACGATTCATGAACAGAACCAATCCGTATTTCACACTTGCCAGGCAGTTTAACAACATCAGGCGCGATCGCATTTTTGGAAATGTGTCCGCCCGTTATGAAATATTGAAATGGCTTTTCGTTCAGGGGCGCGTTGGTCAGGACTTCTGGTCCCGTGATCAGAGCTACAACAACTTCCCGACCGGTCAGGCCTCCCTCGCGGCAGCACAACCCGGTTTTGTCAATGGACAATACACACAGGATGCAAGTCGTTTCAGGGAAATCAACGCAGACTTCCTTATCGGAGCCAACCGTGAGTTCGGCAAAGTTGGATTGAACGCGAACTTCGGTGGTAACCACATGTACAGACGTTCGGATGTTAACAACGTCCAGGTTTCTGAATTTGTTATCCGCGATTTGTATACGGTCATGAACGGTCGTGTGAAAGATCCGCTCTATACATTATCTGAACGATCAGTCAACTCGCTTTATGGATCGGTTGAGCTTTCATACAACGATGCATTGTTCGTAAACGGAACGCTGCGCAACGACTGGTTCTCAACGTTGTCACCTGAAAACCGCAGCATCGTTTATCCTTCCGTGTCTATTGGTTATGTCTTCACAGAATCGTTTGAGCAACCTTCCTGGTTGTCGTTCGGTAAACTTCGTGCAGCGTATGCAGAAGTAGGAAGTGATGGAGATGTTGCCCCGTACTCGAACTTGCTGTTTTATGCAACGAACAACAACCTGTTTGCGAATCCTTCCGGAGCGTTGCAACCTGTCGGAGGTCCTTCCGGCAACCTGATTCCGAATGGAAACCTCGTGCCGATGCGGGTGTCTGAGACAGAGCTTGGACTTGAATTGAAGTTCCTGAACGAACGTGTCGGTTTGGACATCGCAGCATATGAAAAGATCACATCTGATCAGATTGTACAGGCCCAGGTGTCTGACGCTTCGGGTTATGTGAACATCTTCATCAACAGTGGGGAAAGCAGGAACCGCGGAGTTGAACTTATGTTCAATGCTGTACCGGTTGAAACGACAAATTTCACCTGGGACTTTACTTTCAACGGAGCGTACAACATCACGCGTGTTGAGAGTTTGCTTACAGACAAACCTGGTGAGCGCATCACCGTTGGAACACACATCTTCAATGGTGAGCTTCGCCATGTGGTAGGTGAGGAACTCGGGCAGCTGGCAGGTTTTGGTTACCTGCGGGATGATCAGGGCCGGATTGTTTATGGCACGAATGGAATAGCATTGGCAACACCTGCCATGATTCATTACGGCAGCGCGCTGCCCAAGTGGGTGGGTGGCTTTACAAACGCGTTTAAGTTCAAAGGTGTAACGGCTTCGTTCCTCATCGACTTCAAACTTGGTGGTAAAATGATCTCCGGTACAAACTTCAATGCCTATCGTCACGGTCTTCACAAGGCGACACTGCCGGGCCGTGAAACAGGAATAATCGGAGATGGAGTGACGCAAACGGGCGAAGTCAACCAGGTGAATGTATTCCCGGTTCAACCCTTCTATGAAGTGGTCCGTTCCAAGGGCCTGGTTGAACCAATCGTTTACAACGCTGGCTACTGGAAGTTGCGCCAGATCGCTATCGGCTACGACTTCACCAAGTTTCTTCCGAAGTCGTTGCCATTCCGCGCTGTTCGCCTTGACTTCGTGGCCAACAATGTTCTCATGCTCAAGAAGTGGGTGCCTAATATCGACCCTGAGTCGTTTGGCTATTCTTCGGACAACCTGGTTGGACTCGAATCGACCGGATTGCCAACAACACGAAACATAGGCTTCAACCTGAATGTTAAACTCTAATCACGTGTAATCATGAAAAAGTTAAAGCGATATATTTTACTTCTTGCCTCAGTTGTGCTGCTTCATGCATGTGACAACGGGTTTGACGAACTGAATACGAGCAAGACCGGGGCGTTGAATATAGATCCTGCATACCAGCTCAACAATGTTGTGCTGAACCTTAACGCGACCGGTTTTGCAGGAGGCGGATTCTTAATTTATGATTTAGGAATTGTGCAGCAGATCGTTTCTCCAAACTCCGGTGTACTTACAGGTGCGAATTACAATCAAGACAACCGTAATGCAACGCAGTCGGTATGGCAAGGATATTATCGAAACTGTGTTCGCAATACCGTTGATATTATCCGCAAGACGAAAGACGATCCGGCTCGGGCGAACATGTATAACATGGCGCGAATCCTTCAGGCGTATGTGTTCATGGTGCTTACAGACGAGTATGGCGATATCCCTTATTCCGCTGCCGGCAAAGGCTATACCGATCAGAATTTGTTTCCCGAGTATGATTCGCAGGAGGCCATTTATACAGACATCATTGCAGAACTGACGGCAGCCTCTGCAGCCCTTGATCCTGCGGGAAGAATTGAAAGTGCAGACGTACTGTATGGTGGTAACATCGACAGATGGAGAAGGTTCGGATACTCGCTGTTATTGCGCGCGGGCATGAGACTGAGCAAAGTAGATCCTGCCAGGGCGCAGCAAATTGTGGCCGGAATTCCTTTAAACAGTCTCATCCTGACCAATGCAGACAATGCTGTCGTGCGTCACGATGGAAATTATACGAATGGAATGGCGGTGACATTGAATGGAACAGAAGCCGCTAACTTTTATCTCACTGCACCTTTTGTTAATTATCTCAAAAATTCGAATGACCCACGCCTTGTTTCAATTGCTGTTCGCTATAAGGGTGCGACATCAGGGGCGTCTCAGACAGTAGATAAGGCAACGACAAACGTAGCTGATCAGGTCGGCATGCCGATGGGCCACGATAACAGCACAATCGGTGCAGTCGCTACCGGACAGGGTTTGGCAAGCTTCTACGATTTCAGCCAGGTAGACAGAAGAAGAATGATGAAACTGACAGCACCTTACTTCATTGTGACAGCTGCGCAAACCAATTTGTTGCTCGCGGAAGCAAGGACGAGAGGCTGGATTACCACCGGCTCCGCTGCCACTTACTTCGAAACTGGTGTCAGACAGAGCATGGCTCAAATGGCGTTGTTCGATGCAGCTTCTGCAGTGCCAGCTGCTGATATAGAAAACTATATATCCAGCCATCCATTTGATCCAGCCAATGCGTTGGAACAGATCAACACACAATACTGGGTCGCTTCATTTCCTGGCGGACCAGAAGTGTTTGCGAACTATAGACGCACGGGCTTCCCGGTTCTCACCCCAAATCCATACCCGGGACGGGAAGTCGATTTTATCAGGAGACTGACTTACCCGGTGTCAGAGGGCTCTGTTAATGCCGCGAATGTTGGACAAGCTATTGATCGCATGGGCCCGGATGCACTCAGTACGCGAGTATGGTGGGATAAATTATAAGAAGGTTTAATTGGGTTATGTAGCAAATACAGGGAGCAGCGAATGTGCTGCTTCCCTGTACTTCGCTACCAAACCGTCTACATGTGTTTTACTATGGCAATAGCTTCTGTGCGTTCGAAAGCCCTTCTTATCATCTCCATTGTTTTAACGATCCTCTTCGGTGTTACTAGTTATCTCGGTCAACATAATGTAGCCGGGTGGTTATTAATACTTTTGTTTTTAGCAATTGCGCTTCGGTTCCGTGAGCACGAGATCCTGAAAGGGTATTCGTTTACCGTCATGATCTTCGCTGCGGTGAGTGCAGCCATGTATTTTCCGCACTACTTCACACAAGTCGGTGACTTCAAGTTGTCGAAGCTGATTGTCCCGTTG
The DNA here is from genome assembly GCA_036402075.1 of Chryseosolibacter sp. Lineage (GTDB taxonomy): Bacteria > Bacteroidota > Bacteroidia > Cytophagales > Cyclobacteriaceae > Chryseosolibacter. Next base: position 10,780 of record DASWTP010000033.1, read on the forward strand.
ATGCAGATCATTATGTTCGGCATGGGAACGGGATTGAGCCTGAAAGATTTTGCGCGCGTGGTAAGAATGCCAAAAGGTGTGATCGCAGGGGTGATGTGTCATTACCTCATCATGCCGATGGTCGCTTTCATGATCACCAAAATATTTCAGTTTCCTGATGAGATTGCAGCTGGAATTATTCTCATTGGAAGTTGCCCCAATGGGCTGGCGTCAAACGTCATGACGTATCTCGCCCGCGCTAATCTGGCATTGTCCGTAACGCTGACCGCAATCTCGACCTTCATCGCCCCGTTCGTTACTCCTTTTTTTATGAGCTTGCTCGCGGGTCAATATGTGGAGATCGATTTCTGGGCAATGGTTTGGGATATCACGAAGATTGTGATCATTCCGGTGACAGCAGGACTGGTATTCAACTTCTTCTTGCATGGAAAATTCAAATGGCTGGATGAGATCATGCCAGTTGTCTCCATGGCGGGGATCGCGCTTATCATTGTTGTCATCACTTCCGCGGGGCGCGATTCGTTACTTGTCGTTGGACCTATGCTGATACTGGCCGTCCTCATGCACAACATGAGCGGATACTTCCTGGGATACTGGTCGGCACGAGCCCTTCGCATGAATGAGAAAGATTGCCGGACGATTGCCATTGAAGTCGGTCTTCAGAACGCAGGCCTGGGTTCAAGCCTCGCGCTTGCCCTCGGAAAACTTGCCACGGTCGGACTTGCTGCCGCGATCTTCGCTCCGGTCATGAACATCACGGGTTCTTCACTCGCACTGTGGTGGAGAAATAAGCCATTGGCAGAAGAAAATTCCTACGACACAGAAGAAGTAGTGAAGCACATATGATTAGAATTTAAAAATAATACAAAGCATTATGGATAGCAGACGATTTATGTGGCTGGCGTTGGTCAGCATATGTTGCTCTTGGACAGCAACGGCTCAGCAGCTGTCGAAAGACGAATTAATTTTTCTTACACCAGAATGGAAAGGTGAACGATTCCCGGATGGGCGGCCGAAAGTTTCTGACGCCCTTCTTGATCGCATGAAACTTGTTACCCTTGAGGAAGCTTGGGCGGTGTTGCGAAATGAGAATTACAAATTCCAGTTTGAAGACGGGTGGCAGACCATCAATCCCGACAGCGTTCTCGTAGGAAGAGCGGTGACGGCCACGTTCGTTCCCGGTCGTCCTGATATTCATCGCGTGATCGATGACCGCGGACACAATCGCGATAAACGTGTGAAGTCTCAAAACTCATGGCCGATCGATATGCTTGTCAAGCGCGATGTCTACGTGGTGGATCAGTTTGAAGCACACATCGATGGTCCGACCATCGGTGACAACCTGGGTAATTCAATCTTTACCAAGACTGGAAATGGAATTGTGTACAACGGAGCTATCCGGGACATCAAAGGATTGAAGGAGATCGGATCGTTTACTTCATTCTTCCGAAGCTATCATCCATCCCATCACCTCAACGATCCGAATGGCCAACTTAACACAACACTGGTAGGCATTAATACACCAACACGGATTGGGAAGGCAACCGTGATGCCGGGCGATGTTGTACTTGGCCGTAATGGAGCTGTGATCTTCATTCCACCACATCTCGCGGAGAAGGTTGTGAAGACCTCCGAAATAGTACGTCTCCGCGATATGTTCGGACATCAACGACTGCGCGAACAGAAATATACTCCGGGCCAGATCGACACCAGGTGGTCCGAGGAAATTGAAAAAGATTTTTCGCAATGGCTTAATGCCAACATCGATAAGCTGCCTGTGCCAAAAGAGCAAATCCAGGAAATGCTTAAACAACGCACCTGGTAGACAAATCATCACTCCTTAAAACATCAAGACATGATACAGAATCAATCAAGACGTAAATTTTTTGGGAATGCATTGGCAGCCGCCACGCTCGCTCCGCTTTCTACAACGTTCGGGCAGGGAATTGAAAACGCCCTTGACCGCAGACCGATGCATTCGAACCCGGCAGATCTCAAGATCACGGAAATACAAAGCGCATTTATTCGGAATGGTCACGGCCTGTTTGTGAGAATCCGGACCAACCAGGATATCTACGGCTGCGGTGAAGGAGTTGATGCGGTGCCGGGCACATACCACTTCATTAAAATGATGGAGCAGCGGATTAAAGGACGGAATCCGCTCAATGTGCATAGACTCTTCGAAGACCTTCGCAAGTCTGGGATTTTTGAGGGTGCACAGTCGGGAATGTACATCGCAGTTCTGTCAGCTATTGAAACTGCACTTTGGGATATTGCGGGAAAAGCGCTTGGCGTTCCCGTATATCAGTTGCTGGGAGGAAAGTTTCGCGATAAGATTCGTGTGTACTGTGACACTGCGCTCTATCAAAATAATCTTCCCAAGCCGGAAGATTTTGCAAAGGCTGCCAGTGAAGCCAAAAAAATGGGTTTTAACGCGATCAAGTTTGACCTCGATCAACGAAACGATCCGGCCAAGTATGACCTGTACAATTGGACTGCGAGTCCAGGAGAACTAAAACGTATGGTCGACCAGGTAACTGCCGCGCGCGAGGCAGTCGGTCCGGATATCGATATCTGCTGTGACATGCATGGTCGATACGATGCCGTCACGGGCCAGCAGGTAGCCAAACGGTTGGAGCATCTGAACCTGATGTGGCTTGAGGAGCCGGTTCCAGCCGAAAATGTGGAAGCATACAAAGTGATTGCAGATTCTACCTCTACACCGATTTGTGCTGGCGAAAATTTATACCTCGCATACGGTTTCAGGCGTTTGCTCGAGATGGGCGCAGTTGATATCATCATGCCCGATCTTCAAAAAGCTGGCGGGCTGGGAGAAGGTCAGCGAATAGCCAATCTTGCCAACTTGTATTACGTTCCGTTTGCTCCGCACATGGTTGCGTCATTCCTTGGAGCAATGGCTTCGGCCCATGTATGTGCTTCGGTGCCTAATTTTATGATCCTCGAATGGCAGATCTATTTCCATACCGATCCCATGTTCAAAGAGATTGTGAAATACGATGGCGTCATGGTTGACAAAGGATTTATTCCCCTTTCTGAAAAACCAGGCATCGGTGTCGACATAAATGAAGAAGGCATGAGAAAATATGCAACGGAAGGTTATCCGTTCTTCAAATAATGCTAACTTAAATGCAACGGAAAAGATAAATGCTTCTATATAAGACGAGGAACGGAATTGTCATCGGGGATGACGGTAAATTCTATGCAACCGAAAATCGAGACTGGGATTCTTTGATCAATGATGACCAGCTTTATAAAAACCTCCGGTCATTGGTTGCGGGTCTTAAACCTCTGAATAAAACAGAGGTGCTGGTCGAGTCGGAAATCCTGGCTCCGATAGGACAGCAGGAGGTTTGGGCCTGTGGTGTCACTTACTACCGAAGTAAAGTGGGACGACAGGAAGAATCAAAATCTTCCGGAGGAAGTGATTTTTATGCTCGTGTCTACGAAGCTGAACGTCCCGAAATATTTTTCAAAGCGACACCGCATCGGGTTGTTGGTCACCTGGGGAAAGTACGGATTCGTAAGGACTCCGCCTGGGATGTTCCTGAACCAGAGCTTACGCTTGTAGTGACAACATCGGGTAAAATTGTGGGATACACCATCGGTAACGATATGAGTTCGCGAAGCATAGAAGGTGAAAATCCACTGTACCTTCCACAGGCAAAAACCTACGATGGCGCTGCTGCAATCGGCCCGTGCATTTATGTCACTGACAAGCCACTGGACAAGAGTACGGGAATTCACCTCGAGATTCATCGGGCTGGAAAAGTTGTTTTCACAGGAGATGTCACCATCGATCAGATTGTGCGGAAGTTTGAAGACCTCGTGTCGTTTCTGTATCGTGAGTGCAGCTTTCCGGCTGGTGCTTTTGTGATGACCGGCACCGGTATTGTGCCATCCAGCGATTTTACGTTAAAGAAAAACGATGAGATCCGAATAACAATCGAGCCGATTGGTACCTTGATCAACACAGTAGCTTGAAAAAAGAAATATGAATCTGACGGGAAAGAATTTTATCGGAAGTGAGCGGTCTGGAAGTGGTAAAACGTTTCAAGCAGAGAACCCCTCGACACGTGAAAGTTTGGCTACAGACTTTTTCGAGGCCACAACGAACGAGATTCACGCTGCTGTGGAGAAAGCCGATAAAGCATTTCAGGAATATCGCGAGAAGACTGGAGGTCAAAAGGCGCTCTTTCTCGAGTCGATGGCGGAACAGATTCTTGCCCTGGGCCCTGCGTTGATTAAGCGTTGTATGGAAGAAACCGGCCTGCCTGAAGCGCGGCTTGTTGGTGAACGTGGTCGCACTGCCGGTCAGCTGAAATTATTTGCCCAGCTTTTGCGAGAAGGGTCATGGGTTGACGCGCGGATAGATACCGCAGATCCTTCACGCACGCCTCTTCCAAAACCTGATGTGCGAAGTATGCTCAGGCCTCTTGGTCCTGTTGGTGTTTTTGGTGCGAGTAATTTTCCATTAGCATTTTCTGTGGCAGGTGGCGATACAGTCTCTGCGCTGGCTGCTGGATGTCCGGTAGTGTTCAAAGCACATCCAGCTCATCCTGGCACATGCGAATTAGTAGCGAATGCGATACTCGAGGCTGTGAAACAAACAGGAATGCCTGAAGGTACATTTTCAATGGTTCATGGAAAGTCTGTGGAAGTCGGGCAATTTCTGGTACGACATCCACTGATCAAAGCCATCGGATTCACCGGCTCTTATATTGGAGGGAAGTCGATTTTTGATGAGGCAACCAAGAGGGCAGAACCGATTCCGGTATTCGCAGAGATGGGCAGTACAAACCCCGTATTCATTCTTCCGGATGCCTTGCGTCAACGCGGAGAACAGATTTCCACAGACCTTGCCGCATCCATCACCCAAGGTGTTGGCCAGTTTTGTACTAATCCAGGCCTCATTTTGGTTGAGGACTCGGATGAGAGCAAGCAATTCAAGTCGAAGCTGAAGGATGTGGTTGGAGGGATTCCCTCGGGCGTCATGCTTACCCGCGGCATGCTCGACAATTTTTCACGCGGGATAGAAAAGCTAAAGAAAGTCGGTGGCGTCAACGTGCTGGCAACAGGTAAGCAGGCTGGCGATGGCTACCAGGGAGTACCATCGATACTCGAAACTACCGCGACTACTTTTTTAAAAGAGCATTCGCTGGAAGAGGAAGTGTTTGGGCCTTCGTCCTTATTAATCACAAGTGGAAATCGTGAAGAATTGTTGACAGTAGCCAAAAATCTTTCCGGGCATCTGACAGTGACTGTTCACGGCACGGAAACAGACTTAAAAGAATTCGCTCCCCTGATTGCGCTCCTTGAACAAAAGGCCGGACGACTCATTATTAATGGATACCCCACCGGAGTTGAAGTATGCCATAGCATGGTGCATGGCGGACCGTTTCCCGCGACATCCGATAGTCGCACAACATCTGTAGGAACCCGTGCCATCACTCGTTTTGCGCGACCTGTGTGTTATCAGAATTTCCCGCAATGGCTTTTGCCAGCTGAACTTCAAGATGGGAATCCAAATCAGGTTTGGCGCCTCATGAATGGCGCGTACCAGCGGTCGCCAGCAACTTTCCACGAGAGACTATTTTATGCCCACGGTTTATTGAAGTTCCGATAGACTCATAGCGAAACATCGCGGCCATAGCGCCCCTGCGGTAAAGAAAGCGCAGATGTGCTTGATGATTCTATTACGAAGCAAAAAGTTGTTCTCTCACAGACCGCACATCGCTAGATCTTTACTATCTAAAATATCTGATTGTTTTTACCGCTATGACGCTATGCACGCGGTGTTTCGCTATGAATGCATCAGAACTTTCAAGCCGATGATCGATGTGTGAACAGACTAACTCCTTGAAAAGGCCTTAGCCTGCCTGTCGACTGGGATAAGGTCTTCTTCAATAAGTGTATAAAAAACATTTAAGTATAATTGTATAAGTTACACTTATAACGTAAATTGGCTACAACAAATTAATTAACGCATGGCACGCGGCACAAAAGACCTGATGATGAGTGACAAGGAGACACTTCTTGAACTTATCGAAGAACTTCAGGAGAAGTTGAAAAAAAAGAAAATGGAACTGCATCGGGCAAGGACAAAGCTCCGTCAGGCAAGGTCGCGAATGATGAAAATGAAGGACACGGTGGAGTTTCAGCGTAAGCGGATTATCGAATTGTACTAGACAACATAGGATGAAATTTTTTATTGATACGGCTAACCTCGCCCAGATCCGCGAGGCGCATTCCCTTGGTATTCTCGATGGCGTAACCACCAACCCCTCGCTGATGGCGAAAGAGGGCGTGAAGGGAGAAAAAAATATCTTTGAGCACTATAAGAAGATCTGCGAGATCGTGGATGGTGATATCAGCGCTGAAGTGATTTCCACTGATTTTGACGGCATGATCGCTGAAGGCAAAAAGCTCGCTGCGATCCATAAAAATATCGTTGTGAAAGTGCCGATGATCAAAGATGGTGTGAAGGCAATTAAATGGTTTTCAGACAATAACATTAGAACAAACTGCACGCTTGTTTTTTCATCCGGGCAGGCGATTCTGGCAGCCAAGGCAGGAGCGACTTACGTTTCTCCTTTCATCGGACGACTCGATGACACCGGTTGGGACGGATTGGCGTTGATCAGGGAACTCCACCAGATCTACACAATCCAGAATTTTAATACACAGATACTTGCCGCGTCCATCCGGCATGTGAATCATATCATCGCGTGTGCTTCGGCTGGTGCTCATGTGTGTACAAGTCCGCTGGATTCAATTCTCGGTCTGCTGAAGCATCCGCTCACAGACGCGGGTCTGTTGAAATTCATTGAAGACTCAAAGAAAATGCAGGAAGCGGAAGCGGTACTCGTATAAATGAAAGAGGGTTTGTAATAATGAGTAATCGCAGTGCTTTCCTGTTTGATCTTAACGGTACCATGGTCGATGACATGAGCTATCATCTCGATGTGTGGTACCAGGTCATTGTGAAAGACCTCGGTGCTCACATGACGCGCGAGGAAGTGAAACACCACCTGTACGGAAAGAGCCAGGAAGTGTTGATGCGGATTTTTGGCAAAGACCGATTCACTACTGAGGAGTTAGACAGGATCTCATTCGATAAGGAGATGCAATACCAGCAACTCTATCGGCCCCATCTCGACCTGATTCCAGGCCTTTTTACTTTCCTTGAGATGACGTGGGAGGAAAATATAAAGATGGCGATAGGGTCCGCTGCCATTCCTTTCAATATTGATTTTGTGATCGATAATCTTAAGATCAGGCATTATTTCGAAGCGATAGTCAGTGCTGACGATGTGACCAAAAGCAAACCCGACCCAGAGACGTTTTTGAAGGCTGCTGCACAGCTGAATGTACACCCGTCATCATGTATTGTTTTTGAAGACGCTCCGAAAGGTGTTGAGTGTGCAAGAAATGCAGGTATGAAGGCCGTTGTAATCACCACAACGCATCCAGAGACGGATTTTAGTAAGTATGACAACATTATCATGTTCATCGATGATTATACCGACCTCACGCCAAACATGGTGACGCTGGCGTCTACTATTTCAAATACCAAGACCAAAAACATTGAACTATGAATATGAGACGTTCAATGCCTATCATTCTAAACTTGGAACTAAAACGACTCCAGTATGGCAAATGATTCATTTGTAATAGGTGTCGACTATGGAACAGACTCTGTCAGGTCGATTATCGCTAATGCAAAAAATGGAGACGTTGTTGCATCGGAGGTTTTTGCATACCCAAGATGGCGTGATGGTTTGTATTGCAACCCATCGAAGAATCAGTTTCGGCAACATCCCCTCGATTATATCGAAGGACTGGAATATACGATCAAGAAATGTTTGCGGGTCGCGGGAGACGCTGTTCGGAAAAATACCAAAGCCATCAGCATCGACACAACCGGCTCCACACCGATCGCTGTAAACAGAAAAGGCACACCTTTGTCGTTGACACCGGGATTCGAAAGCAATCCTAACGCCATGTTTGTCTTGTGGAAGGATCACACCTCAATTAAAGAGGCAACAGAGATCAATTCGCATGCGGCAAATTTTGACACCAACTACCTTAAGTATGTTGGCGGAATTTATTCTTCAGAATGGTTCTGGGCAAAGTTGCTCCATGTTTTGAGAGTGGATGATCAGGTGCGAAACGCCTGTTATTCATGGGTGGAGCATTGCGACTGGATTCCCTTTCTCTTGACAGGTGGAGACGATGTGACGAAACTGAAACGCGGAGTTTGTTCCGCGGGACACAAGGCATTGTGGGCTGAAGATTTTGGCGGCCTGCCACCGGATAGTTTCTTCGCCTCACTCGATTCGCTTCTGAAAGGATTCACGTCACGACTTTTTACAACAACGTATACTTCAGACCAGTCTGCAGGAAAGCTCAGCCATTCGTGGGCTGAAAGACTTGGATTACCTACCGATACCGTTGTAGGTGTTGGCGCATTCGACTGCCACATGGGTGCGGTTGGTGGACAGATCGAACCTTACTATCTCAGCAAGGTGATGGGCACATCCACGTGCGACATGATGGTGATTCCAAAAGATGAGATGAATGGAAAGTTGGTGCGGGGGATCTGTGGTCAGGTGGATGGATCGATAATCCCAGGAATGATCGGCCTGGAAGCGGGTCAGTCAGCGTTTGGAGACACATACGCATGGTACAAAAACCTGTTAGCCTGGCCGCTGAAATTGTTGAGCGAATCGGAGTTCGTCTCACCTGAGACGGCATTCAAGATCAGCAACGAAATTTCGGATAAACTTATCTCCGCGCTTAGCCTTGAAGCGTCAAAACTTCCTGTGCAGGAAGACGATGAGCTCGCGATCGATTGGCTGAATGGCAGGAGAACACCAGATGCCGATCAAACACTCAAAGCCGCCATTGCAGGATTGAGCTTAGGTACCGATGCACCGCGGCTGTTTAAGACGTGGGCCGAGGCAACTTGCTTTGGTGCCCGCGCCATTGTAGATCGTTTCAGCGATGAAGGCATCCCTGTTAAAGGCTTGATCGGCCTCGGAGGTGTGGCTCGCAAGTCACCGTACATCATGCAGATCATGGCGAATGTGATGAACAAGCCTATTCGCATACACAAGTCAGAGCAGACGTGTGCGCTTGGTGCTGCCATGTTTGCCGCTACTGCCGCAGGTATTTATTCAAGGGTTGAGGAGGCGATGAATGCCATGGGACAGGGATTCGACATGCAATTTCAACCGGAGCCGAAATTGGTTGGAACCTATCAGAAACGTTTCGAAAAGTATAAATCGTTAGGAGCATCTATTGAACAAGCTGAATCATCACAAGTGCTGGAATCATTATGATGGAAATAAAGAAATCATCAACAACACGGTATGAAGCAATTAAGGTTGCCGCGTACAATGCAAACATGCAGTTGCCGAAGCTTGGCCTTGTGTTGTTTACGTTCGGAAACGTCAGCGCTGCAGATCACAACGAAGGTGTTTTCGCAATTAAGCCAAGTGGTGTCCCCTATGAAGAGTTGTCACCGGAAAAGATGGTGATCGTTGATTTTGATGGGAATACAGTAGAAGGGAAGCTTCGTCCTTCCTCAGATACAAAAACACATGCGGTACTGTACAAACATTGGCCGAAGATCGGTGGCATTGTGCATACACACTCCACATACGCTACAGCCTGGGCGCAAACACAACTCGATATTCCGATTTTCGGAACCACTCACGCAGATCATAATACGGTGGACATTCCATGCGCTCCACCCATGGACGATAAAATGATTGAAGGCGATTATGAATATGAAACAGGTTTTCAAATCATGAGTTGTCTTAAGCAAAAACAACTTTCATATGAAGAAGTTGAAATGATTTTGGTTGGGAATCACGCGCCTTTCACCTGGGGAAAAACCTGCGAGAAGGCGGTGTACAACAGCGCGGTGCTGGAGAGTATTGCCGAAATGGCTTTTCTCACCCGGCAGATCAGGCCCGATGCACCACGCTTAAAAGACTCGCTTATTAAAAAGCACTTTGAACGAAAACATGGCCCCAATTCATATTACGGTCAGAATAATTAACGTACTCCATCGCCACAATGATTGATCTTAAAAAACTTGAAGTTTGGTTTGTCACCGGAAGCCAGTTCTTATACGGAGAGGAAACACTCCGTCAGGTAGCGGCACATTCTCAGCAAATCGCAAAGGAGCTGAATGCTTCTCCACGGATTCCCGTATCCGTTGTTTTCAAACCAGTTCTCAAAACTCCCGAGGAAATTTTTCAGTTGTGTCAGGAAGCTAACCGTTCTGCTGACTGTATAGGTCTGGTGGCCTGGATGCACACATTTTCTCCGGCAAAAATGTGGATCGGTGGGTTGAAGATCCTGAACAAACCTTTGCTGCACCTTCATACACAATTCAATCGTGACATTCCCTGGAAGGATATCGACATGGACTTCATGAACCTGAATCAGAGCGCGCATGGCGATCGGGAGTTTGGTTTTATTATGAGTCGTATGCGATTGAACCGCAAAGTAGTTGTTGGGCATTGGCAGGACCAGAATGTTCACGCGCGACTGGATGCGTGGGTACGCGCGGCTGCTGCATGGCACGATTGGCAAGGTGCAAAGTTCTGTCGCTTTGGCGATAACATGCGGCAGGTTGCTGTTACCGAGGGGGATAAGGTTGAGGCGGAGATTAAGTTCGGCTATTCTGTGAACGGTTACGGAATGGGCGATCTCACGAATGTGATCAATGAAGTTTCTGACAGTGACGTAACAAAATTGGCAAGCGTCTACGAAGAAAAATATTCCGTAGTTAGTTCATTAAAAAAAGGTGGTGATAAGCACAATTCACTTCGCGAGGCTGTTAAGATCGAAATAGGGCTTCGGAAATTTTTAGAAGCTGGAAATTTTAAGGGCTTCACGGATACCTTTGAAGATCTTCATGGGATGGTGCAGTTACCCGGCATTGCAGTCCAGCGGTTGATGGCAGATGGCTACGGCTTTGGCGCTGAGGGAGACTGGAAAACTGCGGCACTTGTTCGTGCGATGAAAGTAATGGGCACCGGACTAAAAGGAGGAAATTCCTTCATGGAGGATTACACCTATCACTTCGATCCTTCAAACCCGGCAGTGCTTGGTGCGCATATGCTTGAAATCTGCGAGTCAATTGCTGATGGTAAACCTTCGTGCGAGATCCATCCCTTAGGAATCGGAGGAAAAGCAGATCCGGTACGGTTAGTTTTTAATTCGGCTGCAGGTCCAGCACTCAATGCTTCAATCGTTGATATGGGAAATCGCTTTCGGCTTTTGGTTAATGAGGTTGAAGCAGTAAGTCCACAAGAACTTCTTCCTAAACTTCCGGTTGCGCGTGTATTGTGGAAACCATATCCGGATATCTATGCAGGATGTGCTGCATGGATACTGGCTGGCGGAGCACATCATACCTGTTACAGTCAAAGCCTGACTTCAGAACATCTGAGAGATTTTGCCGACATCGCAGGGATTGAGCTTGCGCTCATTGGGAAAAATACGAATATCGATAATTTCAGAAATGAACTTCGTTGGAGCGAAGTCTACTACCGTTAATCAGCTCACAACCGAATTTAAACTAAACCAGCCGCATGCACTCCTCACTCGTCCTCTCGGATTATCTTGTTTTTCTCTTGTATTTCATTTTGGTATCATCTTATGGATATTGGGTGTATCAAAGGAAAAAGAAGGCCGTTACTGATACCAAGGATTTTTTTCTTGCTGAAGGCTCTCTAACCTGGTGGGCAATTGGTGCCTCCCTGATAGCGTCAAATATTTCTGCCGAACAATTCATCGGCATGAGTGGTGAAGGATATTTTGTTGGCATTGCTGTGGCAGCTTATGAATGGATTGCTGCCATTGCGTTGATCATTATCGCGGTGTGGTTCATTCCTATCTACCTCAAGAATCACATCTACACCATGCCACAATTTTTGAAGCAGCGTTATAATGAAACCGTGGCGTTGATCATGGCCGTGTTTTGGTTGTTTCTTTACGTATTCGTCAATCTCACATCGATCCTCTACCTCGGAGCCGTTGCCATCAACGGACTCGTAGGAGGTGAGTCGTTGCATCTCATCATGGTTGGACTCGCTGTGTTTGCACTGATTATCACGCTGGGAGGAATGAAAGTTATCGGGTACACTGATGTAATCCAGGTGGCGGTGCTTATTATTGGCGGACTCGCCACAACGTATCTTGCGTTGACAATCGTGGCTGAGAAATTCGGATTGGGTTCCGATGCGATCGCTGGCTTCAAAGTTTTAATGAACGATGCACCAGAACATTTTCACATGATCCTTCCAAAGCCAGATGAAAACTCAACGCAGCTTGAAATCGACAAGTATCTCGTGCTGCCCGGCATCGCCATGTATTTTGCCGGTCAGTGGATTGTGAATCTGAACTATTGGGGATGCAATCAATACATCACGCAACGTGCTTTGGGCGCGGACTTGAAAACTGCGCGGACGGGAATTTTATTTGCAGGGCTTCTGAAACTAATGATGCCTTTGATCGTAATGTTGCCAGGTATTGCTGCATTCGTGCTTTACAAGAACGGCCACCTGCCTCAGCTTGAAGGAGGAAGCAAAGACGGAGCATACTCCGCGATCCTCGGATTTTTGCCAAGCGGTCTAAAGGGCCTGTCCATTGCTGCATTGACGGCTGCGATCGTAGCATCACTTGCGGGGAAGGCGAATTCCATCTCAACCATTTTCACACTCGACATCTTTAAACGGTATTTCGATTCATCAGCAACAGAGAAGAAGCTTGTGTGGGTCGGACGGATCACGGTACTTGTTTCGATGTTGGTCGCGGTGATTTTTACATGGGAAGATCTGTTGGGCATCGGAGGTGAAGGTGGATTTACTTTCATACAGAAATACACCGGATTTATTAGCCCCGGTGTGTTTGCCATGTTCATCCTCGGTATGTTCTGGAAGCGTACGACAGGCGCAGCCGCGATTGCAGGGGTAATAACTGGTTTTGTATTGTCCGTATTTTTTAACGAGTTCGCGACTGGCGTCTTTGGTCCTGAAACTATTTTCTATACCGCATATCCAAATGGTGCGGGAGAGTACGAGATTCCCTTTCTGATCTGCATGGGTTTATCATTTATGTTTACCATGATAGTGATGATCCTTATGAGCCTGGCAGGTCCTGCCATCAACCCGAAATCGTTTACAATCGATCAGAGTATGTTTAAAGTTGATAGATCCACGCTCGTATTGATCGTAATAACGCTACTTATCCTAACTGCACTTTATGTAAAGTTTTGGTAAACCGAATCGTTCCATTAATTTTATCGAATGGATCTCAATAGCTACAAAAGTCATAAAAAAATCCTCGTTGCAGTTGACTGTATTATATTCGGTTTTGATGGTACTCAGCTAAAAGCGCTGCTCATCAAGAGGGGCTTTGAACCTGAGAAGGGCAAGTGGTCATTGATGGGAGGATTTGTCGGGAAGGACGAAAATGCCGATGAGGCGGCTGCGAGAGTGTTGGCGCAACTTACCGGGCTCGATAACATTTACATGGAGCAGCTTTATACATTCACTGATGTGGATCGTGATCCGGCTGGGCGCGTGATTTCCATTGCATACTTCGCGTTGATCAACATTGAAGATTATAGCGAACAGCTTCAGCACGATCACGAAGCAAAGTGGTTTCCATTGTCGAAAATTCCCCCACTGATTTTTGATCACAAGAAAATGGTGGCGAAAGCCAAGCGACTGCTGCGCCAGAAGGTTGCCGACCATCCCATTGGTTTTGAGTTGTTGCCAGAAAAATTTACGCTGCCGCAACTGCAAAGTTTGTACGAAGCTATTTATGAGACACCCCTGGACAAACGTAATTTTGCGAAGAAGATCCTTTCGCTTAATGTTCTCAACAAACTCAATGAAAAGGAAAAGGAGTCATCACGAAAAGGAGCATTCTACTATGTATTTGACAGCGTCAAGTACGATAAGCTTCAGCAAAATGGCGTGAGGTTTATTTAATTTTCACTCTTCATATTATAATCGCACCAAAACCCTTGAAGTTGCGGTGAACTCATTGCGAAACATTGCGTCCCCCGCGTCATAGCGGTAAAAGACTACGAGATATAACAGACAATTTTTGATAACGGCAACGGAGGGACGCCTCGATCCTTTTCCCAAAAATTCGAGTTTCATGCGAGACGGCAACCCGTTTTTTTACCGTTTCCAGATTCTCTAAATAAGTGTATAATTCTGCACGTGTAGTATGGACTCGCAATAGGGCTTTAGCCAAGATCCCAAGTAACCCTCGACTTAAGTCGAGTGTTACTGCGTAAATCGACTAAAGTCGAACTCAGCTAACCGCCAACCCTTAGCTATAGAATCTCACTCACCCAATGGTTAATCATTTTTTCTGCAACCGTTTCCAGATTGTCCTAAATAAGTGTAGATTGTACACGTGTAATACAGACTCGCAATAGGGCTTTAGCCCGGATCCCAAGTAACCCTCGACTTAAGTCGTGTTACTGCGCAAAGCGACTAAAGTCGAAGTGAGATCAGTAAGCCCCAACCCTTTAGCTTTACAATCCCACTCACCCCACTATGGGGAATCATTTTTTCTGCAATCGTTTCCAGATTGTGTAAATAAGTGTATATTGTACACGTGTAAAAACAACCTAATCCTCAACGCGTATCAGACATGAATAAAAAAGTCATTTGCAGTGCGATTCTGCTTTTCATCGGAACAGTCAACATCTTCGCGCAAACCAATTCGATCACCGTCCAGGAGCCATCGAACATTGTGATCAATAAGCATATCTATGGGCATTTTGCCGAACACCTCGGAAGGTGTATCTACGGTGGTTTCTATGTTGGTGAAGACAATAAGAAAGTTCCGCATGTGAATGGCGTTAGAACCGATGTTGTCGATGCCCTCAAGAAAATGAAGATTCCAAACCTGCGCTGGCCGGGCGGATGTTTCGCAGATACTTACCATTGGAAAGATGGTATTGGTCCGAAGGCGAAAAGACCGAAGATCGTGAATGTGTGGTGGGGCGGTGTCACCGAAGACAACAGTTTCGGTACGCACAATTTTCTTGACATGTGCGAATTGCTTGGAGCGGAGCCTTACCTGGCGGCAAACGTTGGAAGCGGGTCAGTGACCGATCTCGTTGACTGGGTGCAATACGTAAATTTCACAGGTCAGAGTCCGATGTCAGATTTGCGTGTGCAGAATGGGAGAGAGAAACCCTGGAATGTAAAGTACTGGGGCGTTGGTAACGAAGCATGGGGATGTGGTGGAAACATGAAACCGGACTATTACGCCAACATTTACAGACAGTACGCAACATTTATGACTGACAGTAAGGATGCGAAACTTTTCAAAATTGCCTCGGGCGCGAGTTCAAATGATTACAACTGGACAGAAGTGCTTATGCGCGAGATTCCAATAAATATGCTGGATGGTGTGGCACTTCATCACTACTCCGTCATCGACTGGAATAAAAAAGGACCGGCTACAGGATTTAGCGAAGAGCAGTATTTCACCATAATGAGTCGTGCGCTTGAGATGGAAGAACTGGTGACAAGACACTCTACTATAATGGACCGTTATGATCCAAAAAAGAAAGTTGCACTTGTCGTTGATGAATGGGGTGGGTGGTATGACGTAGAGCCAGGCACTAACCCGGGATTTCTCTACCAGCAAAACTCAATGCGCGATGCGATGATCGCGGGCGTCAGTCTCAACATCTTTAACAATCATGCAGAGCGCGTTCGCATGGCTAATCTGGCGCAAGCGATCAATGTATTACAAGCGGTGATTTTGACCAACGAGGAAAAGATCATCCTCACACCCACTTACCACGTGATGGAGATGTTTAATGTTCACCAGGATGCCAAATTGCTCCCGCTGAGCGTCAAGTCAAACGATTATGTCTTCAACAACCAGAAACTACCTGCGGTGTCAGCTTCTGCTTCGGTTGATAACGCTGGTGCAGTTCATATTTCATTAGTGAATATCGATGCGAATAAAAGCCAGGAAATTTCGATAACGCTCAACGGATCGAAATTCAAAAACGTAACGGGCCGGATTCTCGCATCAGAAAAGGTAACTGACCATAACACTTTTGAGGCGCCTTCGAAGGTGCAGCCACAGCAATTCAAGGATGCCAAATTTGAAAATGGAGTGCTGAAAGTAAAATTGCCTCCGGTATCCGTTGTTGTGCTTGAGTTAAAGTAGCGACCATGTTTTCCGGTTTTCAGTTAAATTAAGAGAACATGGCGAAACAAATCGTTTCAACAATAGTTTTTCTGCTCTGTGTGGTTGGGCTTTATGCTCAACCTCAACGCGGACCAGTGTTTGTCTCACCCGAGGTAAAAGCTGGTAACACGGTAACGTTTCGCTTTCAATCGAAAACCGCAAAGGACGTTTTGGTGAGTACTCAATTTGAAAAGTCACCCATAAAGATGTCGCGGGATACCAGCGGGGTGTGGAGCGTAACGCTTGGACCAGTCAAGCCTGATATTTATCCTTACCATTTTATTGTTGATGGGACATCGGTAGCGGATCCGAAAAATTCTGCGATTTTTCCAAACGAAGGTTTTCAAAGTAGCTTGGTGGATATCCCGGGATCAACTCCATTGGTCCACACGGTTCGAAATGTGCCGCATGGTACAGTGTCGTATCGTTACTACCAGTCACCTGAACTAGGCACAAGACCCGTTGTGATCTATACTCCGCCTGGTTATGAGAAAGATCCGAAAACAAAATATCCCGTACTTTACCTTTTACACGGAACTACGGATACAGAAGAAACCTGGACCAAGGTTGGACGAGCAAACATCATCCTCGACAATCTGATTGCAGAAGGAAAAGCCAGACCTATGATCATTGTCATGCCATACGGTCGGGCTTACCCGGTCGTTAGCAAATCTGCCGGGAGTCTTCGCACGTGGGAAAATCTCCAGGCTTTCAAGACAGATTTTCTAAACAACCTTGTTCCGTTCGTTGAACAAAATTATCGAGTGAAAGGCGATCGAGACAACCGTGCGATCGCAGGATTCTCGGGCGGAGGAGGAGAGACGTTGTACCTGGGATTGAACAATCCGGAGCTTGCTTCATGGATCTGTGGTTTTGCTCCCGGAATGTTGAAGGAGGAGTTCGACCGTAACAATGCTGGGGCGTTTAATAATCCTTCACAAACGAACCAGCGTCTCAAACTGTTTTGGATCGGTGTTGGAACAGACGACATGCTTTATCCCATAGTATCAGAATATATTGAGGTTTTGCAATCCAGGGGAATCAAGCACGAAACTTTTATTTCAGATGGCGGACATACCTGGATGAACTGCAAACGCTACCTCGCAATCATTGCAGAGAAACTTTTCAAATGATCGTGTAATCCGAAGTTCCTGTGACTGGTGAGCAGCAGTTTCAGTAGTTGGTGCGTGCTTAGATGTCTAAACATCGTTCTCAAATTCCTCTGCGTTTTTCTAATCCGTTAAACTTTGGACCACTGCGTTATTCCCCATTCTAAGGCATTATTAATAAAAACAAACGAATGTGCAAACGTTACTTGATTTTTGAGGGGTGATTCTGTATAATTGTATATAAGACACTTATTCTTTGCGGCAAGAGAAGACGGTTTCCTTTGGAATTGCCACCAGGACTGTATTGATGCAAATGAAAATAAGATTGACGCGGTAACATTTCCTCTTCCACCAGAGCGCATATGACTGAAAAAATGTCATTTGAGGTTTTAACTGAGCAAAAGTTTGCACAAATCTATCAGGCTTTGTGGAAGAAGCTTTATTGTGTTGGATACAACCACCTCCGCGACAAATCGCTAACGCAAGAACTTGTTCAGGATGTGTTTGTAAAATTGTGGTTGAATCGCAATGATGTTAAGAATGTGGAAGATGCTGAGGCCTATCTTAGCCGGGCATTGCGAAATAAAATTTACGACCACTTCGACAGTATCGCTTGCCGGAGAAAACATACAAAAAAGGCATTAGAGAATTTTTCGGAAGAGCGTCATGTAGTTGATGAGGCAATGGTGTTTAACGAAGGGCTTAGCCTGGTAGGTGATGAATTACGCAAAATGCCCAAGACAACACAAACGGTTTTCAAGCTTAGCAGATTCAGCAAATACACCAATGACGAGATAGCGGCAAAGACTCGCCTTTCTGGCAAAGCCGTTGAATATCATATTACACAAGCCGTAAAAAAATTGCGAGTACGGCTGGCAATATTTCTTTCTTAGTTCCTGGCCGTTAAGGCACCCGGTTTGCCCGGCTTTTGTCTTTAATACCTGAGAAAATCCACTAGTCAGTTTAGGGTAACAGCCTTTGGCAGCCGTCTTATAGTGGGGCATTGCTCTAATCGTACATGGACAACAAGAAACTCACTGAACTGATTCACCGGTATAAGACAGGAATCGCAACTCCCGAAGAGATTGCTCTTCTAGACAAGTTTTGGTCTGCCGAAGGTGAGGCTGTGCAAAAGGATCACACGTCAAAAGAGTTGGAAGAGATCCAGCGCGACATGTTTTTCGCGATCAAGGATCAGATCGAACAGCACGAGAGCCAGTCGCGGATCGTGTCAATACGCCCGCTTGTCTATAAAGTGGCCGCCTCGATCACTGTCGTGTTAGCTGTAGCGTTGTGGTGGTTTAACTCATCAAATCACTTTACTGAAATAAAAACAGCATTCGGTGAGCATAAAACCGTTACACTGCCAGACAATTCCCAAGTTATCCTTAATGGAAATTCTATACTCAAGTATTCAGCCAACTGGGATGCCACGAGCTCGCGTGAGGTGTGGTTGGAAGGGGAAGGCTTCTTTTCTGTAACGCACACGGCCAACAACCAGAAATTTATTGTGCATGGATCTGGCGAACTTGACGTTGAGGTACTGGGTACGAAGTTCAACATGAAAACCAGGAATGATGCCTCAGAGGTTATGCTCACGGAAGGCAAAGTGAGGCTCGCAATGGGCGAGGAGAAGAATGCAAAGGAGCTCTTCTTAAAACCCGGAGACCTCGCAACGGTGAGGAATAAGGACCTTTCAACCCGGAGCGTGAAACACCACAACTACACTTCGTGGGTGGATAACAAGTTGGTTTTTGATCGTACTCCTCTGCGTGAGCTTGCTACCCTGTTGCACGACACGTATGGCCTGACGGTTACTTTCGAGAGCCGCAGCCTTGAAGAGCGAGAGCTTTCCGGTGAAATCTCTTCTGCCACAGCAGATGATATTTTGTATGCAATCGCAGAAACCTTTAATCTCAAAATCGAGAAGGAAGGGGATGCTGTCACTATTTCGGCAAACAACAAGTAGTTCCAATTACCTAATTAACCCAAACCAATTATGACCCGACATTACTTAATTAAACCTTACTTAAGATGGTGCTGTCTCTGCCTGGCATTTTTAAGTTTCGCACGCGTGACAAGTGCGCAGGAAATTTTGTATGCTACTGCGCGAAAACCAAACCCCGTTTCGGTCGAACAGCGCGCCTTGCGCGATGTGTTGAAAGATATTCAGTCGCACTTTAAAATCTCATTCGTTTACGAGTCCGTGCTAGTGGAAGGCAAGGCGATTTCCGGAAGCGTAGTATATAAGAGCAGTGTCGAAAAAACGTTGAGTGCGGTTTTGACACCGATCGGACTCAAATACAAGAAGATTAACAAATCTACCTATTCAATTTTGTCTGCTTCACAAGTAGCGTTGACTGCAAGTACTGTCGCGAACTCTACGGATTTTGATACCATTGCCCTCAGCAGTTCCCTTGCAGGAACCGGTGACCTGGCAAATGACAACGCTAATGCGGTTGCGGAAATCCAGGTAAATGGCCGTGTCACCGATGAGCAGTCCAATCCTATTCCGGGAGCAAACATCCTTATCAAAGGAACAACGCTTGGTACCAGCACAGATGCAGATGGAAGATTTTCAATCAGTGTGCCTGATGCAAACTCGGTTCTTGTTATCAGCTTCATTGGCTATCTGTCAAAGGAGATTCCGGTGGGTGCCCAAACTGAAATCAGCGTCATGTTGGTGGCCGATGTAAAACAACTGAGTGAAGTAGTTGTTGTTGGTTATGGTACACAGAAAAAAGCGTCTGTTACTGGCGCAATTTCATCTGTGTCCGCGAAAGAAATTACTGCGCAGCCTGTGGTAAATGTAAGCCAGGCTTTGCAGGGAAGAATAGCGGGAGTTACGGTTGTAAACAACGGTTCACCAGGTGAGGCACCGCTCATCAGGATCAGGGGTGTAGGTACAATCAATAATGCAAGCCCGTTGTTTGTCGTGGATGGATTCCCCACTTCGGACCTGAATAGCTTCAATCCAAAAGACATTGAGTCGGTGGACGTCCTCAAAGATGCAAGTGCTGCCGCTATCTACGGATCACGTGCCGCGAATGGAGTTGTGTTGATCACAACAAAACGAGGTGCAAATAATAAGAAGCTCACGGTAAATTTCGACAGCTATTATGGCGTTGAGCAACCCTGGAGAAAATTGGATCTTCTTAATACTGATCAGTACATTGACTACGCTACTGACTTGATGACCAATGCTGATATCTACAAGCAACAAACGAAAGCTCCATCCGATCCGGATGTGGTTATTGGCTCAAGCATTCCCGCAAGGATCAGTTCTGGCGGACTGAATCAGCCTATCCACTCGCAAACATCTCAAACGTTCAGGCAAACCAATACCAACTGGCAGGACGAGATGTTTAGAACAGGAAGAATCCAGCAGCACAAAGTTGAATTGTCCGGTGGTTCTGCGACATCCAAGATGTTCGCGTCCGCAGGCTTTTTCGAACAGGAAGGCATCATGCTCGGAACTGGATACAAACGCGGAGATGCACGATTTAACTCTGATCACAATGTTTCTAAAAGAGTAACCGTTGGTCAGAACTTTTATGTTGCCTTTGATGAAAGAAAAATAGAACAGCAGGCTGGAGGAAGAACTCAGCTGCAGCACATGATCAGAAGTTCTCCTTATTTCCCGGTCTATAACCCGGACAACTATGGAGGTTTCTTTGGTTCGCAAGGTATTGATGGATCCGATCCTGAAAATCCAGTACGAATTGCGCTGCAAGATCAGCAGAACCAGCAGCGACTGAAGTTCCTCGGAAATGCCTATGTTGACGTGAAGATCTTCGATTTCCTCAGTTATAAGTTTCAGGGTGGGCTTGACTATGTTGACTATACTCA
Organism: Chryseosolibacter sp.; assembly: GCA_036402075.1. Taxonomy (GTDB): domain Bacteria; phylum Bacteroidota; class Bacteroidia; order Cytophagales; family Cyclobacteriaceae; genus Chryseosolibacter. Next base: position 32,013 of record DASWTP010000033.1, read on the forward strand.
ACGTACGCATCAACCCGCATACAATACAGGGGCCGGTGGATACTCGTCACGACCTGCTGCACTCCTTAATCAAAACCGTCAGAATTTCGCATCAGTTTTGCTGACCAATCAACTTACATTCAATAAGTCGTTCGGCAAGCACGCGGTGAACGCAACCCTGGTTGCTGAGCAGCAGACAAATAATTTTTCACAGGTAACTGGCGCTGGTGAAAATCCGCTTTCGAATGACGTTAAGGAACCGGTTGCGTTGTCGAAAATAAGTTTTAGCGGAAGCCGCTCGCAGTCGGCAATCATTTCTTACATCGTGAGAGCTAACTACGAATTTGCCAACAAATATTTGCTAGGAGCCTCTTTCAGACGGGATGGTTCCTCACGTTTCAGTGAAAACAACCGATGGGGAAATTTTCCTGCGGTTTCTGTGGGATGGCGCGTCAGCGAAGAAGGATTTCTTTCCGACAACAACATTGTCAGTGATTTGAAATTACGCGCAAGCTACGGTGTCACGGGTAACAATCAGAGTGGTGACTACGCGTGGATCTCCACAATATCAGGTAACCAGATCTATCAGTTCGACAGGACGGGTGGCACTGCTTCAACAGGCTATACGATCCGCGGCCTGGCGAACCCGAATCTTTCCTGGGAATCAACATTCATGACCAACGTTGGATTGGATATCGGTATTCTGAACGACCAGTTCACGTTGTCCGCTGAATATTTCAGCAACAAGACAACTGACATGATTATCCAGCGCCCGATCCCGCTGTCGTATGGTTATGATACTGCACCATTTGACAACGTGGGTGAAGTTCAGAACAAAGGCTTCGAGCTTGAACTAGGTTATGAAAAATCGCAAGGTGCGCTAACCTTGAATGTGTCAGGTAACGTGTCCGTTGTTCGCAATGAAGTATTAAGTCTTGGAGACGAGGGAACAACGATTGCACAAGGCGATTGGTATGGAGACAATCTGACCAATACAAAAGTTGGGCAGCCTATTGGCTATTTCAACGGTTATGTAACTGAGGGTCTTTTCCAGATTGGCGAATCGTCACCGCTTCAGCCAAATGCAAGACCTGGCGATATTCGTTTCAAGGACCTGAATGGCGATGGCGCATTAAATAGCGATGATAAAACAAACATCGGGCATTTCCTTCCCAACTTTGCTTATGGTTTGAATTTCTCAGCAAACTGGAAGGGCTTTGACGCGATGCTGTTCCTCCAAGGTGTATCCGGAAACGAAATCTACAGTGTAGTGAAATATGACCTGGAAGGAATGACTCGTTTGTTCAACTCGGGTGCGGCAGTACTCGATCGCTGGACTCCTGAAAACACAAATACAAATGTGCCAAGAGCAATCTCCGGTGATCCTAATCAAAATGCCCGGGCATCTGATCGTTTTGTAGAGAATGGTTCGTATTTCAGAATTAAGAACCTCACGATCGGCTACAATTTCCCTGCGTCAATCACTCAAAGAGCGGTTAGCAGACTCCGAATTTATGCAACGACACAAAATCTGTTGACGGCTACAAAGTATAAGAGTGGCTACGACCCTGAAATCGGAAACAGAAATGCCGGGGCTAACGGACTGACACAAGGTATTGACTACGGACAATTCCCTCAGGCAAGAAGTTTAGTTGTTGGCGTCCAAGTTGGGTTTTAAAAATATTTCGAATCATTTAATAGATACATTACAATGAAAAGAAAACTGATATTATCTGTGATGGGAGTGCTGGCCTTCAGCTTCTCCTGCGATGATAGCGTACTGGATAAATCGAATCCAAATGAATTCACTCCAGATTCATTTTACAAAAACGGAACTCAGATCGTGGGTGCAGTAAATGCTGTTTACTCAAGCTTGCAGAGCCTCGATCTTTTTTGCCGTGAGTACTTCTTTATGCACGACCTGCGGTCTGACGATGTGGCATCGGGCGGTGGTCAGCTCGAGACGCATCGCGCCCAGTTGCTGAATGGAACACATGATCCTTCAAATGGAGTCCTTACACAGGCGTGGCGAGGATGGTACCGCCTTATACATCAGGCCAACCAGGTTGTTGAGAACGCTCCAAAGGCAACTGAAAATGTTACCGATGAATTGAAGAAAAGGGTGGAGGGCGAAGCGAGATTTCTTCGTTCACTGGCATATTTTGATCTTGTTGTGGTGTTTGGCGGAGTTCCTTTAATGGAAACTTATGCTAAGGCCATCGGTGAAGACAAGCCGCGGGCAACGGAAGACGAAGTGTACGCGTTTATCATTTCCGATCTTGAAACCGCCATTGAGTATCTTCCGGTTAAAGCGTCATATGACGCAAACAACGTTGGACGTGCCTGCAAGGAAGCTGCGCAGAATTTGCTAGCCAGGGTTTATATGCAACGCGGTGAGTATGCGAAAGCCAGACCACTGCTGTTGTCTATCATTAACAGCGGAGCATTTACCGCATGGAAGAATATCCCTTACATCGAAAACTTCCGCGAAGAAAATGAATTCAATGCTGAATCATTGTTTGAGGTGGCGTTCACATTGGCAAATGGTGGCTCGAGCTGGGATGCTTCCGGGCAGGGAACGAGCACTGAAGTGACTTTCCGCGGTCAGGAATATGGACCGACTGCATGGCGAAATCTTATCCCGTCACCTTCGTTGTTAAATGAATATGAGAAAGTGTCAAAGGGTGATGCGAAGGATGATCCGCGATACACCGATTCTTTCTACTTCATTGGTGATAAGTACTTTAACAATGCCAAGACAATTACAGACATGCAGGGTGCCGATCCGAAGATCAGCTGGAAAAAATATCAGAATATCTACAAGTCTGAAACGGAGGATCTTCGCTCCGGAATCAACATGCGTGTTATGCGCTACACCGAAGTTCTGCTGAACATGGCTGAAGTAGAAAATGCACTGGGAGCTGATGCTGCTGCGATAGGCTACCTTAACGAGGTAAGATCCCGCGTTGGCGTTGCCATGCCACCTTACCCAACTGCGAACTATCCGGTGAATAGTCCGGCTCAGGTTTTCAGGGCAATCGTCCACGAAAGACGTGTCGAACTTGCCGGTGAGCAGATCCGCAACAGAGATATTTTGCGCTGGAGAAAGCTTGGTAAACTTACATCCGAACCGATTTCATATTTTTCGGCTAAGCAAGCACTGGCTCCGATACCGTTGCAGGAAATAAACAGCAACTCGAAGATATCTCAGTCTGATCAGAATCCAGGATATTAATTATATTGGTTAGGTAAGAAACGTAAGGAGCGAGTTTACTCGCTCCTTTTCGTGTTACATGACAATCGCGTAAACCCCTATGAAAAACATTGCGAATAGCTGGCGGCTGACAACCTATAATGATACTTGTAGCGCAATATGGATTGTCAGTGTTATTGTGGTTGTGTTTTTTACCGGGTGCAGTAATGACAAGAAACCATTGTTTGAATTACTTCCTTCCTCCAAAACAAAGATTGTTTTCAATAACAAGCTCACTGAATCCGACACGTTCAACGTGCTGAGTTTCGAATATATCTACAACGGTGCAGGAGTGGGAGTGGGGGATGTGAACAATGATGGACTGACGGATGTATTCTTTGCCGGCAACATGGTTTCAAGTTCACTGTATTTGAATAAAGGTGATTTCAAATTCCAGGACGTAACTGAACAAGCCGCGCTGAAAACTGACCTGTGGTGTACCGGTGTATCAATAGTCGACATCAATCAGGATGGTTTCCTTGATATTTATGTCTCCACCATTCAGCCCTACACTAAAAAACCGTCAGTTCCGAATCTCCTTTATCTCAACAAAGGAATAAATCAAGACGGTGTTCCAGTCTTCGAAGAGGTAGGAGCACGAGTTGGGCTCGCGGATTCCAGTTACGCCACCCAGGCAGCATTCTTTGATTACGATCTCGATGGGGATCTTGATGTTTATATTTTGACAAACGCGCTGGAGTCGTACAACCGGAATCAGATAATGGGATTGCGAAATGATGGTACCGGCAAAAGTGTTGATAAGTTCTATCGGAATGAAGGCATTGTTCACGGACTTCCGGTTTTCAAAAATGTCTCGAAGGAAGTGGGCGTGCAGGCTGAGGGTTGGGGACTTGGAATCGTTGTGAATGACATCAATCGCGATGGTTATCCTGATGTATACGTTGCAAATGATTTCATGTCTAACGATCATCTGTATATAAACACGGGTAACGGAAAGTTTGTAAATAACATCCGTTCAATGCTGAAGCACCAGGAGCAAAACGGAATGGGCATCGACATGGCCGACATCAATAACGATGGTCTCAACGATATTGTTGTTCTTGACATGTTACCAGACGATAACCTGCGTCAGAAGACGATGTTTTCAACGATCGGCTACGACCGGTTCCAAATGTTTCGCGAGAAAGGCTACGAATATCAATACATCCGTAACGTACTTCAGCTCAATAATGGAAACAATACGTTTAGCGATATCGGGTATATCTCGGGCATTTACGCCACCGATTGGAGCTGGAGCAGTTTGTTTGCTGATTTCGACAACGATGGCTACCGCGATCTTTTCGTAGGTAATGGCTATCGCAAAGACATTACCGATCAGGATTTCATAGCATATAGCAAAGAATTTTCCATGTTCAGTACGGATCGGAACAGGATGAACAACATTCGCAAAGAAATCGAAAAGCTCAGTGGTGTGCGAAAGCCTAATTTTCTCTTCCGCAACAACGGAGATTTGACATTCACGGATAAAGCGAAGGAGTGGGGTTTGGACCAACCATCCTATTCCAACGGAGCAGCCTACGCTGACTTTGATAATGATGGCGATCTTGATCTGATCACCAACAATATCAATGATGAAGCATTTGTGTATCGCAATCACCTGATCAATGATCAATCGCGGAGTGACCACAAATTCCTGAGAGTGAAACTTAAAGGTGGACCTGGAAACAATCATGGATACGGAACTACCATAGAACTTTTTATCGATGGAAAACGCTATTGTGCAGAGCACGAAACCGTCAGAGGCTATAAATCTACCGTGGAGAACATTGAGCATTTTGGCTTGGGGAAAGTAAGTAAGGAAACAATTGATTCCATCAGAGTTACGTGGCTGGGTGGGAAGACTCAGGTGTTGCGTGACGTGCAGGTAAACCA